>CAYNXA010000095.1:0-7171 GCA_964401015.1 uncultured Oscillospiraceae bacterium | reverse complement strand
GGTACCGGTACCGCAATACAAGTCGAAAAGGGTCTCGCCCTCCCGAACGTCGGCGAAATCGCGGGCAATCGAATACAATTTTTCGGTCTGATCGTGATTGACCTGATAAAACGCATCGGGTGCAATACGGAAGCGCTTGCCGCAAAGGGTGTCGTACAAGAACGATTGTCCCCAAAGGGTGCGAAAATCGTCGCTCAAAACGCGATTGCCGTCGGTCGGATTGACATTCAGCAAAATCCCGCAGACGGTCGGGAAGCGATTCGGAATCTCCGCACAAAGTGCCCGGCAAAAGGAAGTCGACAAAGAGTCTTTTTTCACGATCAAGGTCAAAAGAACGCTGTCGTTTTCGCCCATACGCATATAAACGCCGCGCAGAACGCCGTTTCCGCTTTCTTCGTCATACGGCTCGACAGCATGACTTTCGCAAAGGCGCAAAAGAGCGTTTTTGATTTTTTCGAAAACTTTTTTCCCGATAAGACAATCGTCGTGTTCGACGATACGATGCGATTGGGGCGCATAAAAACCCGCCGTGATCGTTCCGTCGCGACCTTTTCCGATCGGGCAGATGACTTTGTTCCGATAGCGCTCGGCATTCTCGGCACCGACAAAGCGGCTCACGCGCAAAGGTAAATGTGCGATACGCTCGAAGCTTTCGTCGATCATGGCGCGTTTGACGTCACATTCATATGCATAGGTGATATGCTGAAAAGAGCAACCGCCGCAACGGGCGGCAAGAGGGCAACCACCCTCCGAGCGCACGGGGGAGGGTGACAGAATCTCTTCGATCTTGGCGACGGCATAGCTTTTGGTCACTTTGATGACTTTGGCGCGCAGACGGTCGTGCGGCGCGCTGTTGGGGATAAATACGACAAAACCGTCGTGTTTTGCGACGCCGTTTCCGTTGCCGCAAAGCGATTCGACCGTAAACTCATAACTGTTGTTTTTTTTCAAGGGTTCCGACATGACACCTATTCGCTTTCTTTTTGCATTTTCTACCATATATATTGTATATACTTCGTGTATATATTGTACACTCTTTCGGGCGGGCTGTCAAGCGTAGGCAATAATTTGGGAGGAGTGCAAGCTGTGAGGGGACGAAAAAACGAAAAAAATAAGCGAATCGCAATTTTGTCCACTACGTTCACAATAAATTCCATTTACAAATGCGCAAAAGAATGGTACAATAAGCTATACATAAAAAATAGGAGGGGTGTATATCGTGAAACTCTACGATACATTCAAAAAAGGAGCGATGACGGTTTTGGCGCTTTCGTTATTGGCAAGCGGTATACCGTTTTCGCATACGGCTCATGTCGACGCGGCAGATGTGTCGACCTCGACATTCGACGAAAACAACGTCGTTCTTCGATTCGGCGTTCTGTCGGATATCCACATGTCGGGCAATGCGACATCGGACGGTCTTTTGCCCGATCTTACGCAAGCAAAACAAAAGAAGCTCGACAAGGCGTACAAGATCTTGAAGTACTTTGCCAAAGAGGACAACAACTCCACACTGGATATGGTACTCATCAACGGCGACATCACCGACGCGATGAATTCGGACGGAAATATCTGGGGAAGTGTTCCGAAGCTCCAGCAGAACTATTTTGAAATTGCTTCCTTCCGCGATATCACGCTGAATAACTTCAAGGACAGCACTACCAAGATTCTTTATTCGCACGGCAACCACGACACGGCGAACGGCGTTTCGCTCAACGAAAACAAAAAGCAAGACGAGAGCGGCTTTTATAGCGGTTCACTTTTCCGCAAGATTCTTTCGGGCTATACGTGGACTAAAACCGTTCCCGATAACGACAGCCCCTCGGCGCAGGAGATTGCCGATTGCAACAAAGAGCAATTGACGGCGTATACGGCAAACAGCGAAAAAGACAACTACAATTTCTTCTACGGCGATGACAAAACCGAAGTGGACGACGCTACTTACGGCAACCGTCATTTCGAGATTGGCGGGTATCATTTTCTGACGGTCGAACCGAAAGATTATACCGCCACTTATACCGACGAAACTGTTCAGTGGTTGGACAAAACGCTTGCCGATATTGTGGCGAAAGATTCGTCAAAGCCGATTTTCGTTGCGACTCACGCACGCGTGAAAAACACCATTTTCGCAAGTGCGGCTTCCGCAAGCACGGTTCTTAACGATACACTGAACAAATATCCGCAGGTCATCCTTTGGGGCGGACACGAACATACCGCGCTTAATCGTGAACTCGGTATTTGGCAAGACGGCTTCACGGCGGTCGATGCCGGCGTTGTTTCGTATCTGTCCTCGACTCACCTCGACTACGCGCCGTACGGTGCCTATCCGTCGAACGGTACTTTTTCGGGTTGGGGCAATTATGAATATCACAACGCCTCGCAGGGCGAATACGTCGAAGTGGACCAAAACGGAAATGTTCGAATCCACCGCATCGACTTTTACCATTCCGACCTTACGGAGGGCAGTGAGAAAATTGCCGAGGTCGGCAAGCCTTGGATCATCGACGCACCGAAATCCGATAAGAGCCATTTGACCCGCTACAATACGACCAATCATGCAAACGGCAATGAGGCGCCCCAATTCGGTACGGGTGCCGAAGTTACCGCGACGGTGAGCGGCGACACGATCAACGTGTCGTTCCCTGCCGCAAGCGATGATCAGCGTGTTATTTCGTATTATGTCGAACTCAAAAAAGGTTCGAGCACGGTCGAAAAGAAAGAGCTGACGTCGTTCTATTACGATCATGCCGACGCAAGCGAACTTAACGGAAAGAACTATTCGACGACCTTTTCCGAATGTGGCATCGGGGCATATACCGTAAACGTTACGGCAATCGATGACTATGGCGCAACCGCGTCGATTACCGCAGAGGTGGCAATTACCGTAACGCCGCATACGGAATTTGATCTTACGAAGCTCAATTACGAGTGGACAGGTGCGGTTGGCGTTCTTACGCACGGCGTGGTTTTTAACGGCAGAATCGGCGTTTCGAAATTGACCAAGTCGCAAGACGATCTTTCCAACGATAGTCAAATCGTCTTGAACTATGGCAAAGCGGCTTCAATTGCCGACATTTCGCAAACGCCGTATTTGCTCATCGACTATTATTATGCGCACGATGATTCGTCCGCAAAGGCGGCGGCTTCGACCATGAGATGGCGTCCTTTTGTAGAAGAAAATACCGGCAATTGGCAAGAAAGAGCCTACACGGCTACTCTCGAAACCAACCGATGGGCAACGGCGGTCATTCAGCTGGATCCCGAATTTTTTGCAACCGATAATTATCAGCATACCAAATATAAATTCGAACCGTTCGGAACGACGGCAGCCGCAAACCTTGACGACAACGACACGATGTATATTTCGGGTATCCGATTCAGTGCGACGAAGCCCGTTACCGGTGCGAATGCCGCTTTGAATTTGGTTGCGCTCGACGGACAGAACAGCAATGCCGAAAAGAGCTGCTATACGTTCACGCACGATACCTCTTTCGACGGAAAAGACGGCGTTTCCGCCATCACGTCGATTAACGGTACGGATTATATCGTCATGAACTGCTGGGATAGCGATGAGGTAAAGCACATCAATCTTTACCAAACGCCGAAACTTGTGGTGGAATACTATTACAAGCACAATACCGATTCGCAAAAAGCGGCGGCTTCCAAAATGAAATGGGCGCTCTTTAGTGGAAGCCTTCCCAATAAAAAGCAACAAGTAGCGGAAAGTTCGCTCGAAACCAACAAATGGGCGACCGCAACTTTCACGTTTGACCCCGAAATATACCAAGCATTCGACTATACTTTCAATCAGTACAAATTCTATCCGTTCTCAGCCACGAAAGTTTCCGATCTTGACAGCGGCGACGAAATGTATATTGCCGCTATGTATTTTGTTCCCGAAATCGAATCGACCTTTACCGAAAGCGGTGTGGCATACGTTTGTGCTGATCGATATATCAAGAACGTTTATGCGAGAGTGTATACGACGATTGCCGACGCTGCCGCTTCGCTCGGAAGCTATGACGGCACGATCTATGTAAAGGGCGACATTATTATCGACGATACGAAAAAACTCGATAACGGCACCAAGCGCGGCAAGATCACGATACAGGGCTTCGGCGATTCGCTTACGGAACAGCAAAAGAATCGCATTTGGTTTAAGACGACCGGATCCGTCCGCGGCAATCTCAGCGCCGACACGGCGTTCGATCGAATCACCCTAAAAGCACCGACCGATGAAGCGGGTATCTATTCTAAGGGCGTTATGCTTACGATGGGAAAAGACTTGGCATTTGAAAAAACCGTAAAAAATACCGACGAGATTAATGCCGCAGGTACCAAAAGCATCAATTTCAATCTTGGCGGCAATTATCAGAGCGGCGGAACGAGCAATGTTACGATAAACGGCGGTAGCTATGACGCGGTTTCGACATTGTATCAGTGGGATCCGAACCCCGCTACGATCGGTGTGGCTTCGCATGTTATTTTCAACGGCGGCAGTGTCGGAAACGTATTTTCTGGCGTTCGTAATTCTTCTACCGGCGTTTTGACGGTAGCCGGAAATGTTACGTATGATTTTAACGGCGGCTCCTTCGGAAACCTTTATGTCGGTCATTACAAAAACGGAAGTATTATCGGCAATGTTCTTTATAACGTAAAGGGCGGTACTTTCACGAACGGTATTACCTTCGGTAACGGCATCGCTTCCGGAAATGCGTCGATTGCCAATGCGACGGTTTTGGTCGACGGCAAGAGCGACAAGCTGACAAGCGCCGTTACCGTCAAGAACGGTGCGAATACTATCACAAAAACAAGCGACAACCGCGTATGGAGCGCGATCGTCAACAACGCCGAGGGCGGCAAAGGTAAGCTCGACGCGGGACTTACCGCCGATTATAAGCTTTATGTATACGGCGGCAGTGCCGAACCTGTATTTAACGATGACAAGACGCTCAAGGGCTTTTCGATCACGAACGATAACGGTTATGCACCGGTTATCGACGGCATGATCCTTACCAAAACTTCCGACGGTCTTTACGATCTGTCGGCATACAAAAACGTCGAAACCGAGATCTACTTCAACGAACTCGGCATCGATCCGACGTATGTTACGGGCGACACCGCACCGCAGGACAAGAAGCTTACCGTTGTGGGCGCACAGATTCGTGTGACCGGAAACGATGACAATTACGCTACCGACCTGCGCTTTGTCGCACAAATGGGCAGAACGATTTTCGACAAGGTGAAAGCTACACAACCGACTGCAACAACCGATACCGATATCGGCTTCGGATTCATTGTTCTGCCGAAAGATATGCTCGGCGAAAAGGCACTCACCAAGACTACCGACAAAGCGGCAATCGTTCCCGCCGTTAAGTTGTATTCGAATGTCGAAAGCAACGATTATATTCAATATACCGTGTGCCTTACCGGCATCGAACTCGAAAAGGCAAAATTGGAACGCGAATATACGGTTCGTCCGTATGTGACCTATACCGATTCGCTCGGAAAGGTTCGCACGGTCTACGGTGACGCGTATGCGACGTCGCTTGCGAATATCGCAAAGCAGATCGCGAAAAACGAAAGCGACCCATATTATAATATCGTCAAGAATAACATTCTCGACCACCTCGGCGACTCGACCGAATCGAACTGATCAACGAAAAGTCGCTACATAACACGAAAAACAAAATTTTCGGTTGTTTCCCCTCGCTTAATTTTCTTATTTCATCGCGCCGAATCGGCGGCGCAAATGACCCGTTGCCACATTCCCCTTCGGCAACGGGTCTTGTTTTTTTGAATCGGAGCGCTTCTTTCGGAAAAGGCTGCGACGCAAGGAGCGACGAGAGGTAGTTTTACAAAATATCCAAGTTTTATTCATACATTGCGGATTGGTTTGGGATAGAATAAAAGTGGATAAATTTACGCGGTCACGTGGGTGACGATTTCGATAAAGGCGAGGTGCGAACATAGATGTATATGCAATTTCCGAACGGCGCGCTCAAGGCGATGACGTTGAGTTATGACGACGGCGTTATTTTCGACAAAAAACTGATCGAGATTCTGCGCGCGCACGGTTTGAAAGGCACGTTTAATCTGAATTCGGGACGTATTTCCGACGGCGAACGAAAATTTGACCGCATTTTGACCCTTTCGGAAATGAAAGAATTGTATTTGCCGAACGGCATGGAAATCGGTATGCACGGCATTCGTCATGCCACGATTACCGAAACGTCGCCCGCCGAGGCAAGCTTTGAACTGGTCGGTGACAAGGCGAATCTCGAAAAGTTTTTCGGCGTCACCGTAAACGGCGGCGCGTATGCCAACGGCGCATTTGACGACCGCAGTGTCGAAATTCTCAAAAATGCCGATGTGCGGTATTTCCGCACGACCGTTTCGACGCACGGATTCGATCTGCCGCGCGACCCGTTGCGTTTGGCGGCAACCTGTCATCATGCCGACCCGAATCTCGGCGATCTTGCCGACGAATTTTGTGCGATCGACAAAGACAAGATCACGTGGTGGCGCCGTCACCCCAAACTTTTCTACCTTTGGGGACACAGCTACGAATTCAACGACAACGACAATTGGGATATTATCGAACGATTTGCCGAAAAGGTCGGCGGGAAAAGCGATATTTGGTATGCCACAAACCTCGAAATTTTCGACTATATCGACGCGTATCGCCGCATGAGAGTCAGCAGTGACGGAAAAATTTTGACCAATCCTTCGGCGCAGACTCTTTGGTTCGGAATCGAGGACAAGGATTATGTTTTGGCGGCGGGCGAAACGCTCTTCGTCGATTGATTTCGCGGTAAAATTGCGGAATCGGACGTTCCGCCGAGAAAAACGCCGCATCGAATCAATCGGAACGCGGCAATGTCAAACGAAAGGACATATCGCATGGCAGATGAAGTGCGCTTTAACAAGAAAATTTTTTCCCTGCTCATCGAACGGGCGGCGGGTGAGCGAAGCTTGCACCGTTTTGCCAAAGATGCCGACATCAGCTATGTGCAACTGCGCAAGCTTTGGACGGGGAAACAGGAAAATCCACCCGGCAAAAAGCTGATGATGAAGCTGGCGGAAAACAGTCTCGGCGGTATCGAATACGAAGATTATCTTTTTGCCGCGGGTGTTTCCGAAACAAAAACAAAAACGCCGAGTGTCAATG
>CAYNXA010000094.1:0-7174 GCA_964401015.1 uncultured Oscillospiraceae bacterium | reverse complement strand
GATAAGGAGACTATAAAATCATGACTTCCTATGCCGATGATAATCGCAGCCTTTTCGCCGCGCGCAATCGAAAATATACGCTTTCGAACCGCTCATCGGAACGGAAGTGCCCGACACAAACGCAAGCACAAGCGCAACCGCAGCAGTCGTGTGCGCAAAACCGTGCCGATTCTCGCGCCGTGTCGGTTCGTCAAACGCAAACGCGAAAACCCGCCGCGAACACGGCATCGACTTCGTATCGTGTAACATCCGTTCACCATGAGTCGCAATCGGCATTCAGGGCGGCGGCGGAACAATACCGACGTTATGCGAAAGCGCGCGATGAAAAGCGCGCCGCGGAAAATGCCAAGGTGATTCGAAGCGCTATGCGGGCGGGTGTGAAAAAAGTCGAGTATGTGTACGACGATTATGCCGTCGAAGAACACAATTTTCCGATTTCTTTTGCCGCTTTGGCGATAGCTTTTACGGTAATTGCGGTGTTTCTTCTTTTGAACTGTTCTCAGATCACCAAATACAGCAACGATATTTCCGATTTGGAAAACGAAATGACCGAATACAATGCGGAAATTGCCGAATACGAGATTCTTCTCGGCAAACGGACCGATCATACGACCGTCGAAGCGTATGCGTCGGCGGCGGGACTGGTGTCCTCCGACAAAGTGGAGTCGCGTTACATCAATATGACCGACAACTATAAACTGGAAAAGTCGAACGGCGCGTCGCAAGAGGACGCGTATACCGTCAGCACGGTCATGTCGGGAGTCGTTCGCCTGTTCAGCGAAGCACTGGGCGGCTGATACATAGTTCGGCTCCTTTCAGCATATATCATAAAAAGAGATGCATTACGATCTGCTTCTCTTTTTTTATCAAAACAAGATCGCGGTATATTTGTCGGAAGGAATCGTTTCATGAGCAGAATCAAGGATATATGCAAAAAAACTTTGTTTGTGAGAACGGCGGTGGTGATCGTCGTATTTGTCGTTGCGCTCATTGTCTTGATCGTCAATCTTTTCAAGGAACAGATCGTAAACGACGATATGTATCGCGAACGCGCGTTTGACCAATATACGACCGAGCTTTCGATCGACCCCGAACGCGGCACGATCTACGATCGCAATATGAAGCCGCTTGCCGTCAGCGCAACCGTCGAAACGGTTTATTTGTCACCGAAAATGATAAAATCCGAGCACGAAGAACTGATTGCCGACTACCTTTCGGAACTGCTGGACGTCGACCGCGAAACCTTGCTGACTCGTTCGCGCAATAAAGCCAATCAATATTATGTCGTGAAAAAACAAGTCGAACGCGAAATTGCCGATCAAATCCGCGAATGGCAAGTCAAAAACGACGTGACCGAAGGTATCTATTTCGAACAAAGTACAAAACGCTATTATCCCTACGGTCATCTTGCCAGTCACGTTCTCGGTTTTACCAATGCGGCAAACGAGGGAATATACGGCGTCGAGGCAAAATACAACAGCTACTTAAAGGGTGTTCCCGGTAAGGTTATCACCGCGCAAAACGGTATCGGACAGGATATGCCGTTCGAATATGAAAGCCATGTCGGTGCGGAGAACGGAACCAATATTGTCCTGACCATCGACTGGACGATTCAAAGCTTTTTGGAAAAGGCATTGGAAGCGGCGCTGGAAGATACCAAAGCGCAAAACCGCGTTATGGGAATTGTTACCAACGTAAAGACGGGCGAAGTTTTGGCGATGTCGGTAAAGCCCGATTACGACCCCAATTCACCGTATGAGCTGGACGAAAACGCACAGGCGCAAATCGCCGCCATGGTGGAAGAAAGTCGCGACACCGAAACCGAAATTACCGAAAGCGAAGCGCGCAAGAGCGTGTTGGAAAGTTTGTGGAAAAACAAGGTCGTTACCGAGTTGTACGAACCCGGTTCCACCTTTAAGCTCATCACTTCGGCAATGGCGCTGGAAGAAGGAAAAGTGTCGGAAAACGACACGTTCTATTGTTCGGGCAGTATGCGTATCGAGGGCTGGTCGAAGCCGATCCATTGCCACAAAGCGGGCGGACACGGAGTGGAAACTTTCGAGGAGGGCTTGCAAAATTCCTGTAACCCCGTATTCATGCAACTTGCCGCGCGGCTCGGAAAAAACACGTTTTACAAATATTTTGAAGAATTCGGCTGTATGGATACGACGGGAATCGATCTGCCCGGTGAAGCGGTCGGTATTTATCACTACGATCTGTCGGGCTTCAACGACGTCGAACTTGCTTCGTATTCGTTCGGTCAGACGTTCGTTATCACGCCGATCCAACTTTTGACGTCGGTGTCGGCGGTTGCAAACGGCGGTTATCTTATGCGTCCGCACGTGGTAAAAGCCTTTACCGACGATGACGGAAACATCATCGAAACGGTCGAACCGGAAGTGATTCGACAAGTCGTTTCCGAAAAAACGTCCAAGACGATCATGCAATATCTTGCCGACGGTATCGACGTCGGTTCGACGAAAAACGCTTATGTCAAAGGCTATGCGGTCGCCGCCAAAACCGGTACCGCCGAAAAGCACGGCACCGAAAAAGATAAGGCGGGCGATATTACGCCGTATGTCGGCTCGTGTGTTGCTTTTGCTCCGGCGGACGACCCGCAAGTGGCGATTCTTGTGGCAATCGACACTCCGACTTCGGGACAGTACTACGGCGGCGTGGTGGCGGCACCGGTCGTTTCGCAAGTTCTGTCCGATACACTTCCGTATTTGAATATCGCTCCGGTCCTTTCGGAAGAAGAAAAAGAATCGATGGCGGTGTCGGTGGGCGACTACCGTACTATGACCGTCGAAGAAGCGAAAGCAAAAGCGGAAAGCAACGGATTCAACTGTAAAGTCATCGGAAACGGCGACGTGGTAAACGAACAGTTCCCGCGCTTCGGTACGGCGGTATCGGGCGACGGAATCGTAGTGTTCTATACCGGCGGTGAAATACCGACCGACAATGTAATCGTGCCGAATTGTATCGGTATGACTGCCGCGGTGGCAAACAAGACTCTTACGAACAGCAATCTCAACGTTTATCCCGAGGGAAGTTATCGCGAGGGCGTAAACGGAGCAGTGGCGGTGGCGGTATCACAAAGCCCGGTGGCAGGCGAAAAGGTTATGCCGGGTACGGTCGTGACCGTAAACTTCAAACATTTGGACGGAACCGACTGACAAAAAACGGTCGGAGCAAAAAACAGGTGGTGTTATTTTTGATACAACAAGTGGCGCTTGCGGCGATAATCAGCTTTATAATTACGGCGGTTTTGGGAAAACTGTTGATACCCGTTTTGAAAAGTATCAAAATGGGACAAAAAATTTTGGATATCGGACCTCGCTGGCACAAAAGCAAAGAGGGAACACCCACAATGGGCGGTATTTTCTTCATCGGCGGTTGTACGGTTGCGGTATTGATTTTCGGACTGTACGGCGCCCTTTGCGGCGAAAGCGTACGATCGTTCTGCATTCATTACGGATTTGTCCTTTTGAACGGACTTATCGGCTTTGTCGACGACCGAACAAAGTTCTTGAAAGAACAGAACAAAGGTCTTTCGGCAATGCAAAAACTGATTTTGCAATTGGCGGCGGCGGCGGCATACGTTTTTGCACTTTATGCGGGACGTCATGTTGACACTTCGCTTGCTCTTCCGTTTACTTCGTTCCGTTTGGAATTGGGCGGGTTTTATTACGTTTTCTTGATCGTCGGTCTTGCTTTTACGGTGAACAGTGTCAATTTGACCGACGGTATCGACGGTCTTGCGGCAAGCGTTACGGCGGTTGCGTCGGCGTTTTTGTGTGCGATGAGCTGTCGTATGGGACTTTCGCTTGCGGCTGTCACGGCGGCGGCGGTCCTCGGCGGCTGTTTGGGATTTTTGGTATACAATTTTTATCCCGCACGGGTATTCATGGGCGATACCGGCTCGCTCTTTTTGGGAGGCGCGGTCGGCGCGCTTGCACTTTGGCTGGATCGACCGTTGCTGCTCGTTTTCGTCGGATTCATTTACTATCTCGAAGCGTTTTCGGTAATGCTTCAGGTTGCTTCGTATAAGCTTTTCAAAAAGCGTATTTTCAAAATGAGCCCCATTCATCATCATTTTGAAATGTGCGGTTGGAACGAAATCAAGATCGTTGCGGTATTTTCGTTCGTGACGGTCGTGTTGTCGGCAATCGGTTGTTTCGGCTATCTTTGTGTTTAAGCTGTATTGAGGAGGGAAGAACGTGTCGGAAAGAAAGACATCGGCAACAAAACCGAAGCCGAAACAGTATCGCTTGCGGCGCGGTGTGGATCTTCCGTTTCTTACCGTAATCATTTTGCTTGTCTGTGCGGGCATTGTCATGGTTGCGACGGCAAGCTACGTATACGCCGGTAACAAGTTCGGTGACAATTTGCACTTTCTCAAACGTCATGTGCTGTACGTGGCGCTGGGGCTTTTCGGTATGTATGTCATGGCACATGTACCGTATGAAACACTGCGGCGTTTTACACCCGTAATCTTTTTGGCGGCATTTGCCTTGCTCGGATTGGTACTTTTCGGTGGCGCCGATTATAACGGCGCCAGACGTTGGCTTCAGCTCGGTCCCGTCTCGATTCAGCCGTCGGAAATCATGAAATTTGCCGTCATTGTCGCGTGCGCCGACTACATCGATCGCTTTCAAACGCAAATTACGCTGAAAGGACAGCCCGGTTCGTTTGTGCATATTGTATTTCCGTTTTTGCTTGCCGAAGTTTTCGGTGCGGTATTTGCGACGATGGGAGTTGCCGGCGCGAAAATCGGCGAAAAACTCGGCGGTTCGGCGGAAGCGACCCTTTCGGACGGAAGCGCGAACAAATTTTACGGATTCATTTGCTTCTGCAACAATTTCAAAGTATTGCTGATTCTTGCGGGATTGGTCTTACTTACGGTCGGTGTTGTGCTTGCGCTTCGTCGCAACATGGCGTTCGAAGCACCGGATTTTACGTTCGGCGTTTTGCCGTTCGGTTTATTGATCGTCGCAATCGGCGTTCTGTTGGTACTCGAACCGCATATGTCGGGTTTTATCATTATAACGGCTTTGATCGTTGTCATGATGACGATCGGCGGTTCCTCCGGGCGCTATATTCTCGGCGCTGTCTGTGTGGGAAGCGGCGCGGTGTTTGCGCTTTTGAATGCGCTGTCCCATTCGAAAGGACGATTGGATATTTGGAAAGACCCGTTCAGCAATATTCAAGGGGACGGATGGCAACCCGTGCAATCGCTGTATGCAATCGGCAACGGCGGTTTGTGGGGAGTGGGAATCGGACAATCGCGGCAAAAACAAATGTATTTGCCCGAACCGATGAACGATTATATTTTTGCGATTTTGTGCGAAGAATTCGGATTTATCGGCGCTTTGGCGGTAATTGCCTTGTTTGTGTTTTTTGTCTATCGCGGTATCGTGATTGCTTGCCGTGCGCCCGACCGCTTCTCGGCGTTGGTCGTGATCGGCATTGTCACGCAAGTCGGCTTGCAGGCGCTTCTCAATATGATGGTGGTGACCAATACGATTCCCAGTACGGGCATTTCGCTCCCGTTTTTCAGCTACGGAGGAAGCTCGCTTATCATTTTGCTTGCCGAAGTGGGTGTCGTTTTGTCGATATCCCGCTATTCGGTTATCGAAAAACAGTAGATCCGTTTTTATTCTTTCAATCTTAACGAAGAACCGAGGTTTTACCATGCGTGTTATTGTCAGCGGCGGCGGCACGAGCGGCCATGTGAATCCCGCCCTTACCATTGCGGGAAAAATACGAAAAGAAGATCCGTCCGCCGTCATCGAATACGTCGGAACCGAGCGAGGGTTGGAAACACGTCTTGTGCCGCGCGAAGGCTATCCGATTCATTACGTAAACGTGCAAGGATTAAAACGCAAGATATGTGCGGAAAATTTCGAAGTGCTTGCCGATGCGTTGCATTCGGTCGGTCAGGCAAAGAAAATCTTGCGCGAATTTCGACCGGATATCGTGATCGGCACGGGCGGCTATGTTTGTTGGCCGGTGTTGTACGCCGCGTCGACCATGAAGATTCCCACCTTGATTCACGAATCGAACGCCGTGCCGGGACTTGCAACGCGAATGCTTTCGCACCGCCTGTCGAAGATCTTGGTAAATTTCGAAGCATCTCGCGCCAAATTGCATGTACGGAGCGAACGTGTCGTTTGCGTCGGAAATCCCGTCAAAGACGAAATGTTTACGTTGGATAAGGCAACTTGCCGCAAGGCACGCAACTTCGGAAACGACGAAAAAATTCTTTTGTCGTTCGGAGGAAGCTTGGGGGCGCGTACTCTCAACCACCTTATGTTTTCGCTGATATCCGATTCGATGTTACCCGATTCGGTGCGAATCGTTCATGCGACGGGAAGTGGCTATTGGGAAAATGCCCAAAAAACCTTTTTAGAGCAAGGCTTTCGGCTTGTCGATGAAAATACGATGGTGCGCGGCAACGTTACGCTCTGCTGTTACATATACGATATGCCGTCGGTCATGGCGTGCGCCGACGTTGTGATCTGTCGCGCGGGCGCTATGACGGTTTCCGAAATTGCAGCAATGAAAAAAGCGGCAATCTTTATTCCGTCGCCGAACGTGACCGACAATCAGCAATACGAAAACGCCCATGTACTCGAAAAAGCGGGAGCGGCACTCTTGATCGAAGAAAAAGACGTTACGCCCGAAAAGCTGTGCGAGGCGGCAAGGTCGCTTTTGGACGAACCCGAAAAGCGGCGTGTGATCGAAGAAAAAACGAGCGCATTTGTCAAGCGCGGCTGTTTGGACCAAATTTACCGTGTGATTCAAGAGCTGACCGAAAAAGCGGGCGAATGACACGACGGCGCCCAAACGCAAAAACGAGCGCATAAAAGAATACGAATACGAAAACGAGAGGAGAGAAAGCGGATGCCGCAAAACGAAGAAAAACGGTTGCGCGAATTGCGCGAACGAAATCGACAGATCGTTGAGCACAGCGGCGCCTATTCCCCTTGAACTGATCGAAAAAGGTAATGCGAAACGCTATTCCAACACGCGTGTTTTTCGTAAGTATTTGTTGGCGGCGTGTTTGGTGTTGGCGGTTGTGATTTTGTCGGCGGCGGCGGTTTTCGCTTTTTTACGCGTCGAACACGTGACGGTCGACAACGAAACCGACTTTTCCGCCGAAGAAGTGCGG
>CAYNXA010000093.1:0-7202 GCA_964401015.1 uncultured Oscillospiraceae bacterium | reverse complement strand
GTGCTTGTGTCGTTTGTGCCGTTTGCCGCACCGACGCCGTTTTCGGGGTCATAGGCGTTTGCGTTTTCCTGCGGAAAATCGCGGTCGGAGAGCGGCGGGGGCATTTCGAAATCGGGAAGCGGATACGGCTCGTCGTTTTTCGTCGTGGTTTTCGTTTCCGATTCGGAGGCAACGGTTTTCTTTTTCGCCGTCGGAATGGTCGGTTCGGCGGGCAAGCCGACCGCCAACCGTGCGACTTTATCTTCGAGAGTCGCAATTCGGGCAAGCAATGCTGTTTCGTTGGTTTGAAGTCGCTCCTCGCACATGCGGATCAGTCCGATCTCCAAAATCGTGCGGCGAGAGAAAACGGCACGCGAAAGCTTGGTTTGAATTTCCTCGCACAGGCGGGACAAATACAAAATCTTTTCGTCGTCCAGTCGGTCGGAAAACTTTTTCAGCGTTTCGATATCCGAATCGGTCGCGTCGAGCAAGCGTTCGGGTTCACGGGCATATTTGACGATCAAAATATCGCGCAAAGTATCCGAAAGTTCCGAGCACAAAACACCGAGGTCTTTGCTGTTGTCATACGCCTCGGCGACAATACCGAGCGCGCGGGCGGTGTTTTTGGTTGCGATCGCTTCGGTCAAACCGAAAACCGTCGTACGACCCACAACGCCCAGCCGTTCGGACGCTTCGTCGATATCCACCTCATGATCGCTCATGCAAAACAGTTCCAACATCGAAAGAGCGTCACGCATGGCACCGGCGGCAAGGCGCGCGATCAACAAAAGCGCGCGGCCGGTGATCGGGATCGATTCGGCGTCGGATATAAGACGCAAGCGCGCGGCAATCTTTTCGGCGGTGATGCGATGAAAATCAAACCGTTTGCACCGCGACAAAACCGTCGCGGGAATCTTTTGCAATTCGGTGGTCGCCAAAATAAACAGAACGTGTTCGGGCGGCTCTTCCAGCGTCTTTAAGAGTGCATTGAAAGCGCCCGTCGAGAGCATATGAACCTCGTCGATGATATACACGCGCCGTTTTAATTCCGACGGCGGATAGGCGACGGTATCGCGCAATTCGCGCACATTATCGACGCCGTTATAGCTTGCCGCGTCGATCTCGTAAATATCCAAAGAATTTTCGGCGGCAAGGCATGCGGGGCATTTGCCGCACGGGTCACCGTCGTTCGGTGAATCGCAGCTGACCGCTTTTGCCAAAATTTTGGCACAGGTGGTCTTACCCGTGCCGCGCGAGCCGCAAAACAAATAGGCATGTGAAACGGTTTTCGCCGTCACTTCACTGCGCAACACGTCGGTGATATGTTCCTGTCCGATCACGTCAGAAAATACCGACGGACGCCATTTTCGATACAATGCTTTATAGCCTGCCATAGGTTTCCTCCGTATTTTTTTCGGTCGACATTCGGGCAAACACGTTTGTTTCTTGTTGCAAACGCACGATTTCTTCGAGCTTTTCTCTGTCCTCGGAATAAAAGACGCGATTCAAGTACAGTCCGTGCGGCGGGGCGGTAAATCCCGCTTTGGAACGATCGCCCAACGCAAGAAGCGCCGTAATATCGCCTTTTTTATATTTTCCGCGCGCCGCGTCGAGATAGGTGCCGACAATGATCCGTACCATGTTATAGAGAAAGCCGTCGGCGCAAATGCGAAGTGTCACGGTTTCACTTTCGAACTGTTCGTCCCGTTCGCGCGAAAGGGTACAATAATATACGGTACGCGCCGTATCGACGATTTTCGAGCCTTGCGCCATAAAAGCGCGAAAATCGTGTTTGCCGCCGAGTTCCTCGCCGACAAACGAAAGGTCGTCAACCGTGAGCGGGGTGGGATAAAAAAGCGCATACGCCCTTGAAAACGGGTCGCGAGTGCGAAAATTGCAAATTTTATAGACATATTCCTTGGCAATACAGGAATAGCGCGCATGAAAGTCGGCGGGTACCGATTCCGCCGCACGCACCGAAATATCGGCGGGCAAATGCGCATTCAACGCCTGCGGGATTCTCTCACACGGAATTGAAAGGGGTTCGGTATGGCATACAAATCGGTTGGCATGGACACCCGCGTCGGTGCGACTGCAACCGGTAACGCTCACGGAATGACCCGCCATTTCTTCCAACGCTTTTTGCAACGTGCTTTGCACGGTCGGTGCATTGTTTTGCACCTGCCAGCCGTGATAGGACGTGCCGTCAAACGAAAGGGTCAGCTTCAACCGTTCACCGCTCATAACAAGACCTCGAAATGCGCGTTGCACACGAACACGCCGACAACACCGAGCAAAAACAATCCGAGCGTAACGAAATCGCGCGCGGAAAAATGCAACACATTCATGCGGGTACGTCCGTTTCCGCCGTGATAGAGTCGACATTCCATCGCCGACGCCAATTCATCGGCGCGGCGGAACGAAGAAATGAAAAGCGGTATCAAAACCGGTACCAATGCTTTTACGCGCTTTACCAAGCCGCCGGTTTCAAAGTCGGCACCGCGCGCTTTTTGGGCGCACATGATCTTATCGGTTTCTTCGATAAGGGTCGGAATAAAGCGCAGGGCAATCGACATCATCATGGCAAATTCATGCGTCGGCACACCGATCTTCGAAAGGGGTTTCGTCAAGTTTTCAATCGCGTCGGTCAATGCGACGGGCGAGGTCGTGTAAGTCAAGATGACAAAAGTACCCGCTATCAAAAGCGAAATACGAAGCATCATAAGAAGCGCAAAGAGCACGCCCTCGTAATAGATTGTGATCTTCCAGAAGTGAAAGATCACCCGTTCGCCGTTTCCCCACAAAAGGTTCATAACAGCAGTAAAGAGCACGATAAACAAAACCGGCTTCAAGCTTTTGAGGATCACTTTGACGCGAATACGCGAAAGAGCTACCAAAACGATCGCCGTCACGGCGGCTATGGCGAAGGACGGCAAGGTCTTTGCCGAAAACAGCATTACGATATACACGATCGAAAGGATCAATTTCATGCGGGGGTCCAGCTTATGGATCACCGAATTGCCGGGGAAATACTGTCCGAGTGTAATGTCACGGAGCATATCGGTTTCCCCCTTTCGCAAAATTCGAAAGCAGTTCCGAAATACGGCGAAACGCTTCGTCGGTCGTATACACACCGTCCAACGAATTGCCGACGGGAATTCCTTTTTGTTCGCACGCGACTTTTACCGAACGCAAAATCTGCGTCACTTGCGGGAGCGAAAGTCCCGATTCTTGCAGGCGCTCATATTGTGAGAACACTTCTTGCGGCGTTCCCTCGCACAAAATCGTTCCGTCGTGCAACGCCAAAATTTTATCGGAATATTCGGCAACGTCCTCCATGCTGTGCGAAATGATCACAAGCGAACCGCCCCGCGCTTTGCGGTAATCCGACAAGCGATCAAGTATTTCCCGCCGTCCGCGCGGGTCAAGTCCGGCGGCGGGTTCGTCCAACACCAACACTTTCGGTCGCATTGCCATCACGCCGGCAATGGCAACACGGCGCTTCTGACCGCCCGAAAGCTCGAAAGGGGACGCCGAAAGCAATTGCTTCGAAAGTCCCGTAAACTCCGCCGCTTCTTCGACCCGACGGCGGATCTCGTCCGCATCGAGTCCCATATTGGTCGGACCGTAGGCGATATCCCGTTCGACCGTTTCTTCGAACAGTTGGTATTCGGGATATTGGAATACGATACCGACATTAAAGCGGGTTTGGTAGCGTTTTTTCGCCGATTCGTTGATGTCTTCCCCATCAAGCGTCACTTTGCCGCTTGTCGGGATAAGCAAGGCGTTCATCATTTGCGCAACGGTGCTTTTTCCAGAACCGGTATGCCCGATAATGCCTGTGACGGCGTTGTCGGGAACGGTGAAATTGATATTCCGCACGGCAGCGCGCTCAAAGGGCGTGTCTTTGCCGTATACATAAGATACGTCGGAAAATTCTATCATGATACTAACTTTTCTTTCCTAAATTGTCAAGTAAATTCAAAATCGTCGGATACATCAAACGGGAAAAAGCGGCTTATTGTCCGCGCTTTTTCCCCGCTTCTTCCAGCATGGCGGCAATATAGCGTGCCGCCTCGTCGGGTTCCAATGCCGTCATTTGCGGGCAAAGTCCCGCGTCGTACAAGGCACGAACCAAGGCGGTCGACTGGGGCACTTCCAATCCGCGCGATTCCAAGAGTTCTTTTTCGGAAAAGATCGCGCGCGGCGAGCCGTCGGCAACGATTTTTCCGTCGTCCATTACGATCACACGGTCGGCAAGCACCGCTTCGTCCATATAATGCGTGATCAAGAGGACGGTGATTCCGAGATCGTTGCGCATCGAATCGAGAATCGCAAGCACATCTTTTCGCCCTTTCGGGTCAAGCATGGCGGTCGATTCGTCGAAAATGACACATTCGGGCGACATGGCAAGTACACCGGCGATGGCGACACGCTGTTTTTGACCGCCCGAAAGCTTATGCGTATCGTGTAAACGGTATTCATACAATCCGACGGCACGCAACGCTTCATCGACCCGTCGGCGAATCTCGCTCGGTTCAAGTCCGAGATTTTCGGGGGCAAACGCCACATCCTCTTCGACGACCGTCGCAACAAGCTGGTTGTCGGGGTTTTGAAACACCATGCCGACGGTCTTGCGAATATCGAAAATATCGTCGCCGCTCATGACCGACAGGGTGCGTCCCGCCCGTTCGCTTTCGATTCGAATATCGCCGCCCGACGGTTCGAGTATCCCGCAAAGGAGCTTTGCCGTCGTGGATTTGCCCGAACCGTTATGACCGATGATTGCGGTAAACGAACCGCGTTCGATCGAAAAATTCAAATTTTCGACGGTTTTTCTGCCGTCGTCCTCGTCGTAAGAAAACGACAGGTTTTCAACAGTGATCATTCGGCTCAAAATTACCGATTCCTTTCTTTGACCTTTTTACTGCGCTCTTTACTTCATTCTTTAACGCCCTTTTGCAAACTTCGGCGTTCTTTTCCGAAATGCCCGCGCACCGAACGTGCGTATTTTTATCGGACGTCGATTTTGCTTCGGAAAGCGTTCGCCGTTTTTCGGCGTATCCCGACGGTTTTTCGTGAGAAAAAGCGGGAAAAACGTTTCATTCGGCGGCAGCTTCGGAAATCCAGCGCGCCGCCGCTCCGGCGGGCAACACACCGCCCGTTTGGGTCACGGGCAGACCGACTTCTTCCGCTTCCACATGACCGCCGAAGCGTTTTTGAAAATGCAACTGCATAAGATAGCCGACCGTCGATGCCGAAAGTCCGGTCGTATACGAATTGAAAAGCGCGAAAAGGGGCTTTTCGGACATGACGCGGGTGCAAAGCTCGGTCAGCTCATCGGCATCGTCCTCCAAGCGCCACAGCTCACCCGACGGTCCGCGTCCGTAAGACGGCGGGTCCATGATCAGTACGTCGTAGGTATGACCTCGACGAATCTCGCGCTCCAAAAACTTTTTGCAATCGTCGACGATATAGCGTATCGGCGCGCTTTCCAAATCGGAAAGTGCCGCGTTTTCTTTTGCCCAAGCCGTCATGCCTTTGGAGGCATCGACCTGACAAACCGAAGCGCCCGCCGCCGCGCAGGCAAGCGTAGCTCCGCCGGTATAGGCGAAGAGATTCAAAACCGACACGTTTCGACCGCTTTTGACCGCTTCCGAAATCGTACGGTACTGAAAATCCCAATTGACCGCCTGTTCGGGAAATACGCCCGTATGCTTAAAACCGGTCGGGCAAACTTTCAAGGTCGCATGTTTATACGCGATCTTCCAGCCCGTATCGAGCGTTTTCTGCGCGATCGTCCGAAATTCCCACGAACCGCCGCCTTTGGAGGAACGATGATAGCGGGCATCGTATTTGTTCCACAGCGGGTGTTCGCGCCGATTTTTCCACAAGACCTGCGGGTCGGGGCGCACCAGTACGATATCGCCCCAACGCTCCAGGCGTTCGCCGTCCGACGCGTCGAGCAATTCGTAATCTTTCCAATCTTTCGAATACCACATAGTTTATTTTGTCTCCGTTTTTGTCTTTATCTTTCGTTTCGATTCTCACGTTGTCCGTCACACATCCGCCATATCCACATATTCCGCGCCGTGACGGGCAATGTAGGCTTTTCGTGCCGCACCGTCATCGCCGAGAAGCGTATTAAACATAACCTGCGTCGCCGCCTCGTCGGTGGGGTTGATGCGGATCAAGCGACGGGTAGCGGGGTTCATGGTGGTTTTGGACATCATTTCGGGGTCGTTTTCACCCAAACCTTTGGAACGCTGGAGCGTATATTTCACGTTGCCGAGACGTGCGAGAATTTCTTCTTTTTCTTTTTCGTTATAAGCAAACTCGATGCCTTCTTTCGATGTGATCTCGTATAGAGGCGTTTCGGCAATATAGATCTTTCCCTCACGAATCAGGGTCGGAAGCAAGCGATAAAGCATGGTCAAAATCAAAGTTCGAATTTGATAGCCATCCTCGTCGGCATCGGTACAGATCACGATCTTCGACCATTTGAGCGCCGACAGGTCGAACTGAGCAAGGTCGGCTTTTCCTTTGGAATGGATTTCCACGCCGCAGCCGATGACGCGGAGCAGATCGACGGCGATCTCGTTTTTGAAGATCTTGTCGTAGCCGCATTTCAGACAATTAAGAGTTTTTCCGCGTACGGGAATGACTGCCTGATACTCAGCATCGCGTGCAAGCTTTACCGAGCCGAGTGCCGAATCGCCCTCCACGATATACAATTCGCGCCTTGTCGGGTCTTTCGAACGACAGCTGACGAATTTTTCGACGCGGTTTGCCATATCCTGATTGGCGGACAGCTTCTTTTTCAAATTGATGCGTTCGCTTTCGGATTTTTCGCGGCTTCGCTTGTTAACGAGGATCTGTTTTGCCGCCCGTTCGGCTTCTTTCGGCTTTTCGGCGATGAACACTTCGATGGAATGAATCAAAAATTCGGTCATCGCGTCGGCGATAAAGGTATTGGTGATTGCCTTTTTGGTCTGGTTGGCATACGACGTGCGCGTCGAATGGGAATTGATGATCAAAACAAGCGAATCTTCGATGTCGCCGAAGGTGATCTTACTTTCGTTCTTGGTATACTTTCCGTTATTTTTCAAATAAGTGTCAAACGCCTTGACGAAAGCACTGCGCGCCGCCTTGTCGGGTGAACCGCCGTGTTCGAGAAAGCTGGAATTATGGAAATATTCGATACGGTTCACACTGTTGGAAAA
>CAYNXA010000092.1:0-7209 GCA_964401015.1 uncultured Oscillospiraceae bacterium | reverse complement strand
GACGATACCCGATCCGACGTTTTTATATCCGACAAAGATTTGACCGAGGCGGAAACGACTCCGACTTTAACCGCCGCCGAATATTTGGTTTCCGACCCGTTCGGCGCGAAATCCGACGAATACCTTTTGAGCGACGGTGTCTATGATGCACAAAACTATCGATTGGTTAACGTGACACCCGCCGACGAAACTTTTTTTGACAAAGCGACCTATACGGCACGTTACGAAAACGAGGACGGCAGTTTGTTTTCCGATGAATTTTTCACCATGTGGCCGCGTATGGGCTTTATTATCGCCTCCGACGAAAACGGGCGGCGCACCTTAAACGCCGAGGGGCGGAAGATCGTCTTTCCCGATGAATTCAGTATGGTATTTTTCGGCGAACGCGATTCGCAAGATCGCCCGATCTTCAAGGAATGGCGTTCGAATACACTGTATGCCGTCGAACAAGACGGCACGTTTACCGAAACGACCTACGACCCGCGCACGGATTTTCGCGGGGTGGACTTTGATTATCCCTCTTATTACGGAGTAAGCGACGATCCCGAAGCGAAAGTCGTTTCGACGCGAAACGGATTCGGTTACTCGCTCGCCGACGGAAAAAGTGTCGGTGCGTCTTATGAAAAAGCGTTTGGGTATTCCGAGGGCTACGGCTGTGCGTACGATTCGCAAAACCGCCTTTACTTTTTCAACGCCGAGGGTCGCTTGCGTATCGCCGGTCTTGCGTCGGTTATGTACGGTTGCGATAACAATTGCGGCGAATCCGCGCTCGGCTACTATTATTTTGACGAAGGGCTTACGCGTGTTACGAAACGAAATTACGTTAAGGGCGAACTTATTTCCGAACGCGAGACTTTGATCGACCGTAAAGGCAACGAATTTGCTCTTCCCGCCGACTATTCGCTTTATTCGTACAGTTGCGGGCGTCTGCTTTTGGAAAAAGACGGGCGTTCGGGTTATATGACCTCTCGCGGAAAATTCATCTGCGACCCTATCTATACCTATGCCCGTCCGTTTTTCGAGGGCTTGGCGGTCGTCGGTGACAAAGACGGCAAAAAAGGGTTGATCGATCGCGACGGAAATTTTGTCGTTCCGCAAATTTTCGATGAAATTACCGACTGTTCGGGCGGTGTGATCTGCCTATACGACAAAACCTGCGGCTGGCAGATCTTGAACAAAGTCGAGCACGTCCCGACAGCGGAACAAAGAAAAACAAAAGAATGAAATAAAAAAGAAAACGCAAGGGAAAGGAGGCGGCGAAAAGAAGTGGCATTTTCCCCTCACAAGAAAATTTCGAACGAAACATCGGACCTGAGCGAGGACGCAAAGTTGGTTGACCGTGCCAAAAACGGTGACAACGCGGCATACGCGACACTCGTCGAAAAATACAGCGGTTTTGTTTACCGCACCATCTACTACGATTTGAGGAACAACGAGGACGCCGAGGACCTTTCTCAAGAAGTTTTTATCAAAGCCTACGGCGCTCTTTGCGGGTTTCGCTACGACAGTGAATTTTCGACGTGGCTGTTTCGCATTTGCAAAAACACCATATACGACCATGTGCGCAAATACGGCAAAACCAAGACCCTATCGTTCTCGGACATGACCTACGACGAGGACGGCGAAAAAGAAGCCGAATTTCCCGACCTTTCGGGCAAATACGAACCGGAAAAGAGAGCGATTTCCGACGAAACGTCGCGCACGGTACGTGAGGCGATTGCCGAACTTTCCGAAGAACATCGCGACGTGATCGTTTTGCGTGAGATCGACGGATACAGCTATGCGGAAATCGCGGAAATGCTTTCATTGGAGGAAGGTACGGTGAAATCGCGCCTTTCCCGCGCGCGCAACGCTTTGAAAAAGATCTTGATCGAAAAGAACGTTCTGTAACCGCTTTTGTCGCGCGGAAAACTTTACGAAAATCGCGCGGTGCAAAAAACATTTCAATTTTTGGGAACAAAATGAAAATTCATACGTCTATATCACGTGTAAGTTATAAAGCAAACGGCTTTTCGCCGTATTTTTTCGGAAAGGAGAATGCATCATGAAACGGGAAAACACCTGTGCGAAGATTCGAGAAACGTTATCCCTGCTCGATTATTCGCAGCAACCTGTCCCACCGGAATTGAATGAGCACCTTGCCTCCTGTTCCGAATGTGCCGAAGAATACGAAACGCGGCGACGAATGTACGAACTTATCGTCAAAAGCCGTTCCGCAACGCCGCCTTTGGCGGAATCGGTTCTCGCGCAAATCGAACGTGAGAATCTGACCCCTCACCCCCCTGAAAAAACTCGTCGGCATTTCCCCGTCGGGACACTTGCCGCCGCGGCGGCGGTGCTTGCCGTTTACGTTTCGGTCAATCACGGCGGACTGCCCGATATGTTTTCGGGATTCGGCGCGCATGACACGATCGGTTTCGGAGCCGACGATAGTCAAATCGTCAACGACACCGACGGTGCTTTGTCGGAAAGTGCGCGTTTGGCAAGTGAGCCTTCCGAATCGAAAGCCGAATTCAAATCCGAAAACGGTGCGGCAGTCGACGGCTCCGACATTGCCGAAAGTTCTGCCGATACCGACTTTTACGACATCAAAAACGGTCTGCCCGATTTTGTGTATTATTCCGACGAACGTGCCTTGGGCGGGAATGTCGAAAGCGTCGAATCAGACGTCGAGCAAAATTCCGACGTTAATTCTTCTTCGGCGAATTTGTATTCTTTCGGCTCGCACGCAGGCAATGCGGGAGGCGGCACTTTCTTGAGTGCGGCTCCGAGCCCCGAACTGTCCGACAATGACGCGCCCGACGACTCCCTCGATAAATCTTTCGGTGTCGAAAGCGTCGATACGTTACCGACAAAAAGTCCGAAAAGCCCCGATGCCGCCGACTGCGCGAAAGCGCTTTTCGACGAATTGGAGCGTGTATACCCCGACGCGATCTCACTTGCGACTTTCGAAGCGACCGACCCGCAGGATTATCTGCTGTTTGTCTATACGGCGGTCGAAGATTTCGACGTCGACTATAACGAGAAAGCGCTTGCGTCCTACCTAAACGATCGCGAAGTTTCCGATCAAACCGCACTCGGATAATTTACATTTCGTTTCGTTTTGCGCGGTGCGCACGCTTCGAGAACATTCTTACGGCATTTGACCCCCGCGAATCCTTGCACGCAGGTTCACCTTTCCCCTCCCTGCGGCAATTCGACTCGGCGGCAAGATCGATTTCGACTTGCCGCCGCTTTTTTGTATAATTTGTTCACATTTTCCTCTTTACTTAACGGCTCGTTTGTGCTATAATTAAACTGTATTTGTGCGACTGTGCCTACCGCACCGTCCATCTTTTTTCGGACAGGAGGAACTTCGATTGATAGAATTTAAGAACGTATGTAAATCTTACGGCGCAAACGCGAACGTTTTGAAAAATTTGAATCTTACCATCAACGACGGCGAATTTGTTTTCATCGTCGGCCATTCGGGCGCCGGAAAAACCACCTTGACCAAACTTTTGCTCCGCGAAGAAAAAGTCACCTCGGGAACGCTTCATATCGATAAATACAAATTGGAAAAGCTCCGCAATTTCCGCGTGCCGCATTTTCGCCGCCGTATCGGGGTCGTTTTTCAGGATTTTAAGCTTTTGGAAAACAAAACCGTATACGAAAACGTCGCTTTTGCATTGGAAATCGTGGGTGTGCCGAAAAAGTACGTAAAAGAACGCGTCCCCTATTTTCTTTCGTTGGTGGAGCTGGAGGACAAAGCAAACCAATTTCCGGGTCAGCTTTCGGGCGGTGAAAAGCAACGCGTCTGCTTGGCGCGCGCACTGATCAACAAGCCCGAAATCATCATTGCCGATGAGCCGACCGGTAATCTCGACCCCGAACTCAGCTTCGACATTATGGACCTTTTGGTGCGCATCAATCAAGTCACCGGTCGTACGGTCATCGTCGTCACACACGAAAAAGAATTGGTAAATCATTTTAACAAGCGCGTCGTTTTGATCGAAAACGGTACGGTCGTCAGCGACAACGAGGAGGGAGGCTACCGTCATGCGTCGGAGATATAGTGCTTCGTATTTTCTCTCAACCGGTTTCAAAAGCTTCTTTCGCAACGGTTTTATGAGCGTTGCCGCCATTGTTATTTTGGTTTGCGCACTTTTGATATGCGGAAGCTTCATTCTTTTGATCGCCAACATCGACTACAACATCGAACAAATCGACGATTTCAACGAAGTGGTCGTCTATGCGGAACTCGGCATTGACGACGAGAAATTGACGTCGATTCGAAAGCAGATCGAAGATATGGACGACCTTGTCGCGTCGTGTACGTTTGTTTCCAAAACCGAATCGCTGGAAAGCGAACGCGAAAAGTACGGCGAAGAATATGCGCATTTGTTTGAACGATACAGCGAAAACGAAGAAGAAAATCCTCTGCCCGACAGTTTTCGTATCGAATACAAGAACGTAAACGATGTGGACGTTTTGGTCTATTCGCTCGAACAGATCGACGGCGTCAGCAAAGTCAAAAACCGCAAGGATATTGCCGATAACATCAACAAATTAAAGCAAGTTATTATGGTCATCTGCGTCATTTTGACAGCAATGCTCTTGATCGTTTCGCTCTTTATCATCGCCAACACCATTCGTCTTACCATGAAATCGCGCGAAGTGGAGATCACCATTATGCGCTATATCGGCGCGACCAACACCTTTATAACCTTGCCGTTTCTTGTGGAATCGGCTGTCGTTGCTTTTATTTCCACCGTTATCGCGTTTTTGGTTCAAAGTTATTCGTATACCTACATAACCGGTTCGGTCATTGCCGATTACGGCATTGTCAGCACCATTCCATTCACCGATCTGCAATGGTATGTGCTGGGCGGATTTGCCGCAATCAGCTTCGTTTTGTGCATTTTCGGTACGATTCTTTCGACCCGCCGTTATATGAAGGCATAAAAAGGCTCTTTGTCACACAATAAGAGGTTAACCATGAAAAACAAACACATTTCTTTTGTTGCCGCCCTTTGTGCCGCGCTCGCGCTTGCTTCGCAAACCGTACCGCCGGATACGGGAAGTGTTGTTTCGGCGGCAAACGACGATACGGCGACCCGTATCAAATCGCTTGAAAAAGACTTGCAAAGCGTGCAAGCCGAGCGCAGTGCCGCGCAAAAAGCGCTGAACAAAGCAAAAAGCGGAAAATCCGCGCAGATCGCCCTGAAAGAGCAATACGACCGCGAGATCGTGGCGATCGATACGCAACTGCGCACGACCGAAGAACTGATCGAACAATATGAGCAAAGTATTCTCGAAACGCAAGAAGATATCGACGAACTGATCGTCGAACAGAAAAGTCAACAAGAGCTTTTCGACGATATGGTACGTATGTCGTTCGAATACGGCAACGACAGCTATTTGGAGCTTTTGTTCGGTTCGGAAGATTTTTCGGATTTTCTTTCGCGACTTGATTTGATTTCCTATCATTTGTCGTATAATCAAAACGTCATCGAAAAGATGAAAACGGTGGAAGAAAATCTGACCGCCAATCAAGCCAATTTGCAAAATTCCAAACAAACTTTGGAAGACTATAAGCAAGCCAAAGAAACATTGCGCGCGGATTACGAAGAAAAAAGCTCCGCCGCCGATTCGCTTATCGCAAGCCTTGCAAGCGACGAAGCCGAAGCCGCTGCGGCATTGAAGATCATTCAAGAATCCGAAAAGAAATTGCAATCGGATATCGACGCGCTCCACAAGGAACTGAAAGATACCACCGTCTATTCGGGCGGTAAATTCAAATGGCCCTTAGCAACCGCCGGCACCAATACGTCGGGCTGGGAATGGCGTATCAATCCGATCACCAAGAAAAAAGAATTTCACAACGGATTGGACATCGCCGCTCCCAAAAACACCAATATTTACGCCGCCGCCGACGGCACCGTCGTAAAGTGCGAATGGTACGGCGGTTACGGGAATTGTGTCATCATCAATCACGGCGGCGGGATTATGTCGCTGTACGGACATTGCAATTCGCTGAACGTAAAGAACGGTCAAACGGTAAAAGCCGGCGACGTTATCGCCTATGTCGGCACGACCGGACAATCGACCGGCTATCATTTGCATTTTACCGTTTACGAAAACGGTACTGCCGTAAATCCTTGGAACTATTTGAAATAACCGTCTTTTCGACGGCGACGTCAACAAAACGAAATCGTGAGGTGTTCTCTTGAAAAAACGCAGAATTTCCCTCAGCATGTGTCTTGTGCTTATGCTGATTGCCGCTTTTATTTCGTTTCAAATCACCTATACGCACCTGACCGATCAATACGAAAGCACCATATACGGTTTTAACAAATGGTCGGCGGTCAATTCCTCGCTCGACAATATCGAAGAAGCCATGGGTGACAGCACAACTTCCAAATGGCAAAACGTCTATACGACACTTGCCGAAGCGGACAGTTACGTTCGTACCAACTACGTCGGCGACATCGACGAAGAAGAGTTGCTCGATTACGTTATGACCGGTTATTTTTACGGCACGGGCGACAAATATGCCGCCTATATGCCCCAATCGGAATACGAAGCGTTTACCAAATCCGCCGAGGGTTCGATGGTCGGCATCGGCGTACGAATCGCTTACGACAATACCTTGGGCGGCATTTATGTGACCTCGGTCATTCCCGATTCTCCCGCCGAAGAAGCGGGGCTTATGCCGGGCGACGTTATCACGCATGTTGAAGGAAACAGCGTCGACGAATACGGCTATTACAACTGTTATAACCTCATCAAAAGCGGTAAAGAAAACGAGCCTGTTTCGTTTGTTGTCGCTACCAATGCCTCCAACTATACCGATCGTCTCACCGTTACGGTCACCCGCGCGGCGGTAAAGACCGAAACAGTTCTTTCCCGCCTGTTGGACGACAAGATCGCCTATGTTCAAATTTTGGAATTCAATACCGCTACACCCGATGAGTTTACGACGACCATGGACGCGTTGCTTGCGCAAGGAGCCGAACGGTTTATTTTCGACGTGCGCAACAATCCGGGCGGAAACGTCGACGGCGTTTGCGGTGTTCTCGATTATCTTTTGCCCGAAGGTCCTATCATTCGCTGTATTTCCAAAAACGGCGACGAGCAAGTTATCCAATCCGACGCAAAAGAATTGGTCGCTCCCATGGCAGTCCTCATAAACGGCAATACCGCCAGCGGCGGCGAGCTCTTTACGGC
>CAYNXA010000091.1:0-7210 GCA_964401015.1 uncultured Oscillospiraceae bacterium | reverse complement strand
TGGCCCATCGGTTGGGTGCTGGGTGCCGCATTGGCGACGGTATTTTATTTCAGCGGCGTTTGGAAGAAGCGCAGTGCCATACAGTAAGCAAAAGACGGATCTTTGCAACGAGATTCGTAAAAACGAAAAAGGACGGAAAGCGGTTTGCTTTCCGTCCTTCTTATTTTGCTTAAAAAGCCGTTTTATTTCAGCAGCAGTTCCACAACCGGAATAAGGGTGTGCGGCTTCACTTGCGGCAGATTGAGCACCAACAGATCTTCCGCTTCGGTACGACCTTCGGTGAAGTGTACCGAGCCGCCTTCGGTAAAGAGAATTTCGCTTGCGTCGTGCAAGAAGCTTGCGTATTCTACTTTTCCCGCAAATCCGCGCAGCTCAAGGAACTGATACGGATATTCGATCAAGTGAATGTAGAGACGCTTGCCGTCCAAACTTTGTGTGGCAAGACAGCCGTTCGGAACCTTAAATTCGGGCTCTGCCATGGTACAACCGTAAATGGAACGGCTGTTATATTTCATCCAATCGGCGTATACTTGTAAGGCTTCTTCGGCACGATAGTCGAAATAACCGCGTGCGGTGGGGCCGACGTTCATGATCATATTTCCGCCGAGAGAAACGTTGCGAATGAGCAAGGTCAGCAACATTTCGGGCGATTTCCAAGACATTTCGTCGCGGAAATAGCCCCACGAGCCGGAAAACGTGTGACAGGTTTCCCAAGGCAAAAGTTCACCGGTTTGCTTGTCGCGCGGCCATTCCTGCACTTGATACTGTTCGGGGGTGAAAATATCCTGATCGATTCCGGTGCGGTTGTCGATGACGATACCGGGTTGAAGCTCGCGGGCAAGCGCGATCAGTTTTTCGGCTTCCCATTCGTCTTTGCCCTTGCCGCTGGTGAGACCGGGATGTTCGTTGTCGAACTTTTCATCGCGCGGATACGAGAAGTCAAACCAAAGAATGTCGATCTTGCCGTAATTTGTCAGAAGCTCACGAACTTGGTTGCGCATGTATTCGGCGTAGCGGGTCATGTCGCGGCCTTTGTTCAATTCGGCGGCATTGGCATCTTCACTGCGGGGATGCATTTGGTCGAGCGGAAAATCGGGATGATGCCAGTCGATAAGCGAATAATAGAAGCCGACGTGAATACCTTCGGCACGGAATGCATCGGCGTATTCCTTTACGATGTCCTTGCCGTAGGGGGTGTTGGTTACTTTATAGTCGGTGTATTGCGAATCGAACAGACAAAAGCCCTCGTGATGCTTGGTGGTCAAAACGGCGTATTTCATGCCCGCTTCTTTGGCTTTGCGCGCCCATTCGCGCGCATCGAGCAGATCGGGGTTGAAATTTTTGAAATACAGATCGTATTTTTCTTCGGGAATATGCTCGAACGATTTTATCCATTCGTGGCGGGCGGGCATGGCATACAGCCCGAAATGAATGAACATACCGAAACGATCGTGCATGAACCACGACGTATCGCCCGGCGTTTTCTTTGTAACGTAGCTGGACATAGTTACCTCCGATTTTTGATTTTGTGTTTTATACGACTGAAATTGACGAAAAAAGAAAATTTCGTCCTCCGTGCAATTATAACATAGAAAACGCGAAAATACTATAACGATTTTAAGATTTCCTATAATTTTGTAAAGTGTGCGGCTACGGGGAAATGCGCGTCATGACAAAAAAGCAAACCGTCATCAGCGGCGCGACACAGGCACGCGCGATTACCCAACGACGAACCGAAACATTTTCGGGCAAGACGGCGCGAATTTGAAACAAAACCGAAATGCCGCCGAGTCCCGCGAAAAACGGGAGCAACAGTAAAGCGACGGGAAAAGACGCAGACGATAAAGCGGCGGCTCCGTCGGTAATTTCCAATAACGAAACGACAGCGGCACAAAGAAGCGGTGGCACCGAAAGATAGGAAAGTGCCGCACCGAGAAAATCGGCAAGCAGCGAGAAAAATGCCGTAAAGCCGATGATCTCAAGCATGGTATAAACCGAACTTCGAATATCTTCGATCAGCGACGGGGCGGGTTGTATCGAACGGTTCGGCGGCATTTGCAACGACGGAACGGCGGGATGTGCAAGCGAAAGAATATGCGCCGTTCCGATGAGAGCAAGCAATTGCGAAACAAAGAGAAAAATGCCGTATTTCGGCGAACCGAACAGACCGCTGCCCAAAAAACCGATCAAAAAGGCGGGACTTGTGTTGTTGCAAAGCGCGACTGCCGTTTCGGCTTCCGAGAGGGAAAGCGATTTTTCACGCAGTCGTGCGGCGGTCAAAAGGGCGGGGAGGGGGTAACCGCAAAGCATACCGATGAAAAAGAGGGGCAAAATCGGTTCGGGTAGGGCGGTGACGCGGGAAAGTATGCCGATAAGTCGTTTTGCGTGCGACGACTCCGACGAAAAAAAGTCCGAGAGGGTTATGGTCAGTCGTTTGGAAAAGATCATCATCGGGAACAAAGTCGGAATCAGTTGAACATAACTTCGTTTCAGCGACGCCGACAGGCTGTGACGGGTAAGATTCGGAAAAAAGAGTACACCGACCAAACAACAAACAACGCCGACCGTCGGCAAAATTCGCCCGCGAATTTTTGACATAATACCGAACACTCCTCATACTATTTAACAAGAATCTTTTTCATATATACGGAGAACGATTTTGAAGCATGACGAAACCCGTTCGAAAAAACGAAAAAACAGAAACGATGAAACAAGGTCCGAAAAGCGCTCGCCGAAAGCCGCTCTCGCTTCCCGTGTGGGACTTCCGCTCGACATTCTGAACGGATGCCCGTATATGCAGTTGTACGGCGGGCGCTTGTTGGTGACCGAGGGGGATTGCCGAATCCTTGCGTATGACGAAAATGCCTTGTCGGTCGCGTGCGGAAAATACGAAATTTGTATCAAAGGACGGGGGCTTTGCGTCAATATGCTGGATAAAGAAGCGCTTGCCGTCGGCGGTACGATCGGTTCGATCGAGATTGTGCCCGTGCAAATGCGAAAGGGGCGATGAGGGTATGGCAAAAGGAATCCTTCGTTTTCTTATCGGCCAGACGACCTTTGCGCTTCACACGGAAAACGAAAATGCGTCGGTGCTTGCCGCCGTGAACCGATTGCGACAAGAGTTTTTGCTGTACGATATGCGGGTCGGGGAAGGCGAACTTCGGTTTTCTTGCTGCTTGTCGAATACGAAGAAGGTCGAGGAGATTTTACGAAAAGAAACGATCGTTTTTTCGAAAAAAAGCTACGGTGTCGCGAGTTTGCTTTCCCGATTGGCGGGAAAGAGCGGAATCTCGGTCGGGCTTGCTCTTGCCGCCCTTATGCATATGTGGTGTATGGGACATGTGTGGGATATACGTGTCATCGGCAACGAAAGCGTTCCGACCGAAGAAATTTTAGACCGCTTGGAACGCTTGGGTTTTTATCGCGGCTGTTGCTTGAAAGATGTCGATGTCGATCGACTGTATCTTTCGTATTTGCCGACCGACGAGCGGATCGCGTGGTTGCATATCAATATGTGGGGCGTGACAGCTAATGTGGAAGTGTCCGAACGAAAGGCGGAACCGAAGCGGGAACCCGACAAAAAAGAACTTTGCAACATTGTGGCAAAATGCGACGGCGTTGTTTTGGAAACCGACGTGTACAGTGGGGGCAAAGAAGTGTCGGCGGGTGACAGTGTTGTGAAAGGACAACTTTTGATTTCTTCTTTCTTCGAAACGCGCATGAGCGGATATTTGTTGCGACGGGCACGGGGACGTGTGTTGGCGCAGACCGAACCGATTTTCAAAATGCATATTCCGAAAGTGTACCGCACCGTGACGCCGCAAGAAAGACGGGAAAAAACGAGCGTTGTCTTGTTGTGCCGCGAATTGCCGCTTCTCGGTCAGGGAAAAAACGTTTCGGAATTTTGCCGCAGAGCCGAAAGCGAAAGGACGATCACGCTTTTCTCACGCTTGAAAATGCCGTTTTCGGTGAAAACCGAAAGCTTTACGCCTCTTTGCGTCGAAGAACGGCGACGTGACAAAGAGGAAGCGCGCACGCTTTATTACAAACGGCTGGCGACATGGAAGAACAAATATGCCGAAAACGCGGAATTTTTATACGAAGAAACGACCGAAAGCGAGGAAAAAGATACATACGTTTTCGTGACGCGCTTTTTGTGTCGCGAGGATATTTCTTCCGAGAAAGTCTTGCGTATGAACGGATGGGAATTTGACAAACCTACTTGAAAAGAAAAACGAAATGTAGTATAATGTAAACGAATAAAAGTCGAAAGGAAACAAAATGACAGAAAGAGTTCTCGAAAATCTTTCCCCCGAAAAAACATCGGCGCTTTTCGGGGCGTTTGATTCACATGCCGCTTTGATCGAAGAAGAATGTAACGTCACGTTGACGGCGGAGAGCGGACGGATCCGCATTGTCGGCGTCGGAAACGAAGAAAACGGTGTGCGGCGTGCATATGCGGCATTGCAGAGCTTGTCGATGCTTTTGAATACGACCGACGATCTGACCGAACAGAACGTGCGCTATGCCCTTTCGTGCGCCGATTCGGACGATACGGAGGTATTAGCACGATTGGAAGAAGATTGTGTCTGCATCACCAGTCGCGGTAAGCCCATAAAAGCCAAGACCGTGGGACAACGGCGGTATATCGAAGCAATCAAAAAGAATACGGTGGTTTTCGGTATCGGTCCCGCCGGCACGGGAAAGACTTTTCTTGCCGTTGCCATGGCGGTGAATGTCTTGCGGGAAAAGAGTGTCAACCGCATCGTTCTGACCCGCCCCGCCGTCGAAGCAGGCGAAAAGCTTGGCTTTTTGCCGGGTGATCTGCAAAACAAGATCGACCCGTATTTGCGTCCGTTGCACGATGCCTTGTATGAAATGCTCGGCGCGGAAGGATATGCGCGGAACGTCGAAAAAGGTGCCATTGAGATTGCGCCGCTGGCGTATATGCGCGGACGAACGTTGGACGATTCGTTTATTATTTTGGACGAAGCGCAGAATACGACGCCCGAACAAATGAAAATGTTCTTAACGCGACTCGGCTTCGGCTCGAAGATCGTCGTGACCGGTGACGTGACCCAGATCGATTTGCCCGACGGTCACCGATCGGGTCTGATCGAAGCGTCGCAGATCTTAAAAGATGTCGACGGAATATGCGTTCACACGCTGTCCGACAAAGATATTGTTCGTCATGCTCTTGTGCAAAGAATTATTCTTGCCTATGACCGCTACGAACAGCAAAGAAAAGGAAAGAGTAACGACAATGAAAAACAAACTGTACATCACGAACAAACAAAAAAAGCTTAAATTGACCGATTTCCACAAATCGATCATCAAAAAGACGATTGATGCCGCATTGCGATACGAAAATGTCGGATTCCCTTGCGAAGTGTCGGTAACGGTGGTGGACGAGAATGAGGTTTGTTCGCTGAACGGTGCCTATCGGCAAAAGGACGCCGTGACCGATGTTTTGTCCTTCCCGCTTTTGGAAAAAGAAGAACTTTCGGCGATTCCCGCCGATGTATCCGAACCGCAAGCGATCGGTGACGTTGTTTTGTGTGCGCCGCGTGCATTGGCGCAGTCGCGGGAATATGCTCATTCATTTGAGCGTGAGATCGCGTTTTTGACGGTTCATTCGATATTGCATTTGCTCGGCTATGACCACGAGGTGAGCAAAGAGGACGAAACGTATATGAACGAAACCTGCGAAGCGGTGCTTTCTTCTCTTGGATTGACCCGCGAAGCGGTCGGGAAAGAAGTCGAGCTTTGCGACGAAACCGACGACATGCGTGATACGGAATCCGAAGAAAATGCGGAAAACGCGGATAATATCGAAGAAAACGGCGAAACCGAAGAACCGATCGAAGAACGGGAAATTCCGCGTGAGGAAATGCGGACAGGCTTTATTTGTATTATCGGTCGTCCGAACGTGGGAAAAAGTACGCTGATGAATACCATTCTCGGCGAAAAGGTTGCCATCGTTTCCAAAAAGCCGCAAACCACCCGCAACAAGATCACCGGTGTTTATACCAAGGGACGCGATCAATTCGTCTTTATCGATACGCCCGGTATTCACAAGCCGAAGAACAAGCTCGGCGAGATGATGATGAAGCAAGCCGCCGATTCGGTAACCGGCACCGACGCCATCGTATTTATCGTCGAACCGACCGAAAAGCCCAACAAGACCGAACTGGAGATCGCCGAAAAGATCAATTCCATGGGCGTTCCCGCCGTTTTGGTCATCAACAAAGCCGACGACTACAAAAAAACCAAAATTTTGGTGACCATCGAAAACTTCTCGAAACTTTGCGATTTCAAATCGATTATTCCGATATCGGCATTGAAAAACGACGGTGTGGATATCGTATTGGACGAGCTGTCGCCGTATCTTAAAAACGAGCCGTGGTATTTTGCGCCCGATATGCTGACCGATCAGCCGGTGCGCCAAATTGCCGCCGAGGTGATACGCGAAAAGTTGCTTCGCCTGTTGGACGATGAGATTCCCCACGGCATTGCCGTTGTGATCGAAGAATTCGACGAACAGCCGAATATCATCAATATCCGTGCCGAGCTGTATTGCGAGAAAGAAGCGCACAAGAAGATCATCATCGGCAAGAACGGCGAAACGCTCAAAAAAGTCGGCAGTTTTGCCCGCGAAGATCTGGAAGCGTTTTTCGACAAAAAAATCTATCTCGACCTCTGGGTCAAAGTGAAAGAAAATTGGCGGGACAGCCTGATGAATCTCAATCGATTGGGCTTCCGCGAGGATAAGTAACCGTCATGGAACTTACGATTTCGGGAATCGTGATACGCGACACGCTGTATAAGGAAAACGACAAGCTCGTCACCTTTTTGACTGCCGAGCGCGGTAAGATAACGGTTCTTGCCAAAGGGGTCAAAAGCATTAACAGCAAAAATTCGCCCGCTGTGCAATTGTTTTGCGATTCGACTTTCGAATTAAACGAAAAAAACGGGCGCTACCTTTTGACGGGTGCCGAAGTGTCGGACAATCATTATGCTCTGCGCGGCGATCTGGAACGCTTTTCGTTGGCGTCGTATTTTGCCGACGTGGCGGGAACGGTATGCACCGAAAACAACGACGAGAGCGAAATGCTCCGTCTTATGCGAAACAGCTTTTACGTGATGGAAAAGCGAAAAAACGTGTCGCTTTTGAAGCTCAAAGCAACCTTCGAGATGCAGTGTATGATGA
>CAYNXA010000090.1:0-7356 GCA_964401015.1 uncultured Oscillospiraceae bacterium | reverse complement strand
CGACACGTCGCGGAATTTTTCCGGCAAGCTTGTCATGGCGGGCGGCGTGGCGGCAAACAGTCATTTGCGCGCTTCGCTCGACACACTTTGCCGCAAACACGGGGTGCAATTCTTTGTACCGCCCCTTTCGCTTTGCGGTGACAACGGCGTCATGATCGGCTGTCAGGGGTATTACGAATATATCGACGGTATCCGCAAAGGAACCGATTTTCACGATCTCGCGCTCAACGCGTATGCGGCACATGAGCTTTGAATCGGGGTCGGCACTGTCATTTTTCAAAGAATAGGAAGAACGTCCGTTTATGAATACAGATACATCCAATTCCAAAGCCATTTCCCAAGCGGTCATTAAGCGACTTCCCCGCTATTTTCGGTATTTGCGAGAGCTTATGCACACAGGCGTTTTGCGCATATCCTCCAAAGAATTGTCCGAACGTATGGGCGTTACCGCCTCGCAGATCCGTCAAGACTTAAACTGCTTCGGCGGATTCGGGCAACAAGGCTACGGTTACAACGTCAAAAATCTTTACAACAAAATTTCCGCCATTCTCGGCACCGACCGCTGTTACACGGCGGTGATCATCGGCGTCGGAAATCTCGGCAAAGCGCTTGCCAACAACCCGCTTTTCGAAAAGCGCGGGGTTACGATCACCGGACTTTTCGATATCGACCCCGCCGTTATCGGTACCGAAATCGGCGGAATCACGGTTTCGGATTTTGCCGAAATCGAACGATTTATGCGGGAAGAACCCGTCGACATCGCGGTTTTGACCGTGCCGAAAAATCAAGCGACCGCCGTCGCGACACGCCTTGCCGCCTGTGGGATTCGCGGTTTTTGGAATTTTTCGAACATGGAGCTTGCGATTGCCGATTATCCCGTCTTTATCGAAAACATTCATCTCGGCGACACGCTGATGACCCTTTGTTACGAGCTTGCCAAAAGCGACGCTCGACTTGCGGAATGTGACGATTCCGACGATTCGTCCGAAAAAAACTGAGAAGCGCCGAAGCGCTTCTCGATTTACGATTTCATTTGAAAAAACGGATCGGGTATTCCGAAGTTTTCCCACGAGCCGATTTTCCGCTCATTCGCATCCGTTCAAAAAGGCAATCGAACGTTCGACGGCGTCTTTGGAATCGCCCCACGGTTCGTTGTCGTAACGGTAATCGAACTTTTTGCAAAACCACGAAACGTCACCCGACAGTTTGTCGAAATAGCTCATTTCCAATTCGTTTTGCGCTTTCAAAAAATCGGGGTACAGTTTTTTCGGAAGTTTTGCCGAAGCAGTGCGGATATAGCGCGCATAATGCGGCAGACAGAAATATGGTTGCGCCGCGTTTTTGGCACGAAATTCTTTTTCGCGCTCCCACAAAAGTACGGCGGTTTCGAACATTTTCGAAAGTTTTCCCTCAACCTTTTCGCAGACATAACAGCTGCACGTCAAGCTTTCCAAGTCTTTGGCAGTCGCAGCGCCCGCGTCTTTCGAAAAAAGCGACGGTTTTGTTTCAACGCTCTTTCGAATCGCGTCCAGATGACTTTCCAACATAAGCCCCATGCCGAGGCGGTTTTTCATGCCGAACATACGGCGGTTATGCTTACCGCAAAAGCCGAGTTTATTGGTTTGGATGCGGATATCGGGTTCCATCATCGACGCGCCCAATATCAGATCCAGCTCATCGTCCTCCAGTTTTTTGTATAAGCGGCAAAACGGACAACCGTCGGTTTCGTCAAACGCTTCATTGACGGGAATCGTATATATTTTTTCTTCCATGATCTTTACCGTTTGATCCTTTCGTTTTGGCATGGCGCCGACAGGCGCCTTTGTTTCAACATCATTATAGCAAATATTTTTATCAAAATCAAGCTTCAATCATGAATAACATAAAATCTTATCCGCCAATACATGCCGTTTCGGGAACGTCTCTGTTACTTCACGGCACACGTAATTTTTGTCTGCGCGATATTTTCGATTGCGGGCAATGTTTTCGGTTTTATCCCTTAAACGAAGAAAAGACCGCCTACGGCGGCGTTGCACTCGGTCGTCGTTTGAAAATTGAACAAACGCAAAACGGACTTCTTTTTCACACGACCGAGCACGAGTTTCGTACGATCTGGTACGATTATTTCGACATGGCTCTCGATTATGATACTTGCAAGCTGTCTTTCCCGCACGACGTGCATTTGCAAAAGGCTACCGAGGCAGCAAGCGGCATCCGCATTTTGCACCAGCCGCATTGGGAAACACTTTGTTCGTTTGTCTTGTCACAAAACAACAACATTCCGCGTATCCGTTCGCTGATCGAAAGTTTGTGCCATGCTTACGGCGAGCCGTTTTCTCACGAAGGGAACCTCTACCATGCGTTTCCGACCGCCGAAGCCATCGCGCATGCCACCGAATCCGAATTGAGAGCGCTGAAAGTGGGCTTCCGCGCCGGCTATCTTGCGGACGCGGCACGAAAAACGGTGAGCGGTGCAGTCGACCTTACGGCAATCGAAAGCATGCCGACCGAAAAAGCTTGCGCCGAGCTTTGCAAAATACGCGGTGTCGGTCCGAAGATCGCTTCTTGCGTTTTGCTGTTTTCTTACCGAAAATACGACTGTTTTCCGATCGACGTATGGGTAAAACGGATCCTCGAAAAGTATTATCCGAAAGGCACCGACGGCAGTTATTTTGGAAAATATGCCGGCATTGCTCAACAATATTTATTCCATTACGAAAGAAATTTGTCCGAACAAAACCCATGACCCGTACAGACACAAGAGGAAATTTCCCATAAAAGAACGACCTTGATTGGTACCGTTTTCTTCACTGTATATTCCAACCGTATAAACACACGAAAGAGTTTGAAAGGAGAGGTTGTTATGAGCACCGAAACCCTTACCGAAAAATCCACCGTAGTTGCTTCACGCTGTCCCGAATGTGGCGCGATCATTGCCGAACGGGTCAATATTTTTTCTCTTGCGGGGCAACAACACGTTATCAAATGCAAAATTTGCGGCAAAAGTCATATGACAATCGCTTTGAGCGCCGACCGCAAAGTTCGATTGAATGTGCCGTGTTTGGTTTGCCCGCATCCGCATCCGTATACCCTCGGCTCGACCGCTTTTTTTGATCAAGAGCTGTTTCTGTTGCAATGTTCCTATTCGGGATTGGATATCTGCTTTATCGGAACCGAAGAAAAAGTCGACGAAGCGCTTCACATGAGCGCCAAGCAACTGAAAGAGATTTTTGACGAAAACCGCAAGGAAGAAGAATCCAAAAACTTTTTGGACGCGGACGTTATGCAAGAAGTTATGTATGCCGTCGAAGAACTTGCCATTACCAATCGAATCCGTTGCGATTGCGGCGAACCGAATTTGGCAATCGTCGTACAATATGACAAAGTAAAGCTGTCTTGCAAGGATTGCGGCTGTTCGGCAACCCTTTATGCTTCCGAAAAAGACGATATCGAAAAAGCAAACGCCATCAAGAAATTGGTTCTCGAAAAGAATTGAGTCAAGCCGTACTCGTATCGGAACGCCGCTTTTCCGAGTATTCCCACATGTTCGATTGATTTGCATACAACCGTTTCAGCCGACATTCCACATGCTTCACACTTTTTTCACGCGCCGCATACACTATAACAGAAGGCGCAAACGGGAGGAGGATTGCTATGAGCTGTATCGGTAACGTTTTCTCGGATGACAGCAACAACACCTGGATCATCATCTTGATCGCCATTATCGTTCTTTGCTGCCTGTGCGGCAACAACTGATCGCCGTCGTTTAACAAACCCTTCTTCGGCTGTCTCGTCGTGTTCGGCGAGACGGCTTTTTTTACGGAGCACCGGCAAAATCGTTTGTTTTTCGCGGCTTTTCCCGACTTTTTTGCCGCGAGCTATTGAAAACGGCGCCGATATTTGGTATAATAGTATATGTATGAAAATTTGTAATCGGGAGCAAAACAGTTGGAAAATAGGAATAATCGAAAAAAAGCAGTCGGAATCGGGCTTTGCGCCGCCGTCTTGTTGTTTGCCGTTTTGTTTACGGCAATTACGCTTATCGGGAAGAATTCACACGTTCGCACCGACTCGAAACCGCCCGTCGGATCTTTGACCGATTCGGAAATCGATTCGGATTCGGTCGGTAAGGACCAAGAGGATATCGTCGACTCGAACACGGAAAACGCCGAGGAAAATGCCGATATTGCGGAAACCGAACCGCTTCCCTATATCGACCCGCTTACCGGACTTCCCTGTGCGCAAGATTATTCGACCCGCCGTCCCCTTGCGGTTATGATCAACAACATTCGGCAAGCGATTCCGCAACGCGGTATTTCCGAAGCCGATATTTTGTACGAATGTTTGGTCGAAGGCGGTATCACTCGCCTGATGGCGATCTTCCCCGACTATACCGCATTGCCGACTCTCGGCTCGATTCGGTCGTCACGCGATTATTACGTCGACCTTGCACAAGCACACGACGCGCTCTACGCCCATTGCGGCGGAAGCGACGACGCTTATACGACCCTCTCGGCACGACATATCGACAACATCGACGGGGTGAACGGGTCAAGTGCCGCCGCCTCCGCCTACGTGAAAGACCCCGAACGGGTGAAAAACATGGGATACGAGCACGCTTCGATGACCGACGGCGCGAAAATGGCACAAGCGATCGATGCGCTTTCCTACCGAACCGAGCTTTCGGACGGTTTTACGCAACCGCTTCGCTTTTCCGAAAACGATCGTGCTCTTGCGGGAAGTGTTGCACTCTCGCTTAACGTCAAGTTTTCCGCCTATGCGCAATCGTTTTTCTCCTATGACGCAAACCGCACCAATTACCTAAAGGGGCAGTACGGTGACAAACATATCGACGCGAACAACGGCTATACGTTGTCTTTTAAAAACATACTGCTTCTTTCGGCAAATTACAGCGACATCGCGGGCGATGAGAAGCACCGCTTGAATCTCGATTTTACCGGAAGCGGCAAAGGCTACATCTTCTGTAACGGAACGATGACCGAGATCGTTTGGAAAAAGCCCGATCGGCAAACACAATACGAGCTTTTCGAAGCCGACGGACAAACGCCCCTGACCTTAAATCCCGGAAAAACCTATATCGGCATTGTAAATGGGCTTTCTGCCGTTACGGTGTCCGACACACTTGACGAACGCCTGATAAGCGATTGAGCAAAGACTATCATCAAAGAAAGGATATACAATACGTATGAAACACTACAAATTCGCCGCCGCGCGCTTTATGAAACCGTATATCGACGCGCTGTCGGTTGAACAGATCGCCGATATGATTGAATTTCCGCCCGACAAAAAAATGGGCGACTTGGCACTTCCCTGTTTTAAGCTCAGTCGGGTCTTGCGCAAAAGTCCCGCCGCTATTTCCGATGAATTGAAAGCAAGCATCGAAAGTGCCGAGGGATTTTCGGAAGTATTCAAAAAGGTCGAAAGCGTTTCGGGCTATTTGAATCTTACGATCGCCGAAGAAGCTTTTTGCGAAGATCTGCTCCGCATCGTCGACGACCCCGATCAATACGGTTCAAGCAAAGTCGGACAAGGTAAGAATATCGTACTCGACTACTGCTCACCCAACATTGCAAAGCCTTTTCACATCGGGCATTTGCGTTCGACGGTTATCGGTCAATCGATCAAAAATATCTTTAATTTTTCGGGTTATACCTGCTACGGCATCAATCATCTCGGTGACTGGGGCACACAATTCGGAAAATTGATCGTCGCATACAAGAAATGGGGTTCCAAAGAGGACGTTGAGGCGCGCGGAATCACCGCTTTGACCGAAATTTATGTCCGTTTTCACAAAGAAGCCGAACGGGATGAAAGCTTAAATGACGAAGCGCGCGATGCATTCGTAAAGCTCGAACAGCACGACGAAGAATGTTTCGGGCTTTGGAAATGGTTCATCGACATCAGTATCAAAGAATTCAAAAAGACCTGCGATCTGATCGGTGCCGATTTTGAATCATGGCTCGGCGAAAGTTTTTATTTCGACAAGACCGACGCCGTTGTAAACGCGTTGCGCGAAAAGAATCTTTTGGTTCTCGATGAGGGCGCACAAGTCGTTCGTTTGGACGATTACGGCATGAATCCTTGCCTGATCTTGAAATCCAACGGTTCGACCATTTATGCTACGCGCGACATTGCCGCCGCCATTTATCGTCACGAAACCTACAACTTCGAAAAATGCATTTACGTCACTTCGGAGGGACAGAGTTTACACTTTGCGCAGTTCTTCAAGGTTTTGGAACTGATGGGCTACGATTGGGCAAAAAATCTGGTTCACGTTCCGTTTGGTACCGTCAGCATTGAAGGCGGCAAGCTTTCGACTCGCGAGGGAAACATCGTCCTTTTGGAGGACATTTTCAACGAAGCGATCAAAAAGACGCTGGAAATCATGGATGAGAAGAATCCGAACCTCGAAAACAAAGAGGAAGTTGCCAAAGCTGTCGGCGTCGGCGCGGTTATTTTCCATGACCTTTCGAACAGCCGAATCAAAGACGTAAACTTTATTTGGGACGAAGTTTTGAATTTCGACGGAAACACCGGTCCCTACGTTCAATATACGTATGTACGCTGTGTTGGTATTACCGACAAAGCAAACATTGAGATCGACAAGACCGATTTTGTTATCACATCGGAATTCGAACGCGATCTGATTCGCGTTTTGGACGAATTTCCGTCGAAAGTCGACAACGCTCGCGAAGAATTGGAGCCGTCGATCATCACACGCTATCTTTTGGACGTTTGTCAGACATTCAACCGTTTTTATCACGACTGCCCCGTTTTGAAAGCGGAGGACAAGTCGGTACGGAACACGCGTGTCGCACTGGTTGCGGCAACCGCAGCCGTATTGAAAAACGGATTGCAGCTGATCTGCTTAAAGACGCCGAAAAACATTTGACGGCACGTTCAGCGTCGATTTTCGTCGACACGCGCACGCAAAGCGCATACAAGCGATCGTCACGCAATACCCCCTCCCCGCGTAATGCGGGATTACACAAACCGAAAATTTACAAAACAAAGGAGTATTTATCATGTCCGGACATTCCAAATGGAAAAACATTATGCACAAAAAAGAAAAGACCGATATGCAACGCGCGAAGATCTTTACCAAAATCGGTAAAGAAATTTCGATCGCCGTTCGCGAAGGCGGTCCCGACCCCGTTTCCAACTCCAAGCTGAAAGATCTCATCACCAAGGCAAAGAGCAACAACGTACCCAACGACAACATCGACCGCATTATCAAAAAAGCGGCGGGAGACGGCGACGGTGCCAAATACGAGACCATTTTTTACGAGGGCTACGGTCCTTCGGGTGTTGCCGTTATCGTAGAAGCTCTTACAG
>CAYNXA010000089.1:0-7437 GCA_964401015.1 uncultured Oscillospiraceae bacterium | reverse complement strand
CTATCTGCACCGCGCGCTCACCTGTCTTGTCATCAGCTGCCCATGTGCCTTGGTTATCAGCATTCCGCTGACATTTTTTGCGGGTTTGGGCGGTGCTTCGTCGAACGGAATCCTCATCAAAGGTTCGAACTGCTTGGAAGCGCTTTCCAAAGTAAAATGCGTCGTATTTGACAAGACCGGCACCATGACCAAAGGCGTTTTCGAAGTGGAATCGATTCACCATAATACGATCTCGTGCGAGGAATTGCTCGAATACGCGGCGCTTGCCGAAAGCATTTCCCATCACCCCATTGCCAAAAGGCTGCTTTCTGCCTACGGAAAACCGATCGACCCATCGCTTATCACCGATGCGCGGGAAATCGGCGGAAAAGGCATTCGCGCGACCGTACGCGGCAAGACGATTTTGGTCGGAAACGGCACATGGATGCGCGAAAACGGCATCGATCCGATCGACTGTCACGCGTGTGGTTCGATCGTACACATCGCAATTGATGGCACCTATGCCGGACACATTGTTGTTGCCGACCGTTTGAAGCCGACAAGTGTTCTTGCCATTGAAAAGCTGAAAGCATTAGGCGTCAAAAAGACCGTTATGCTGACGGGTGACAGGCATGCCGCCGCCGAGCATACGGCGCGCGAGCTTTCCGTCGATGAATATTATGCCGAATTGCTTCCGCAGGACAAGGTTTCACATATCGAAACGCTTTTGAACGAGAAAGAAAACGGCACATGTGTCGCATTCATTGGCGACGGCATAAACGATGCGCCGGTCCTCTCGCGTGTCGATGTCGGCATTGCGATGGGTACGCTCGGGTCGGATGCCGCGATTGAAGCCGCCGACGTTGTTTTGATGAACGACGATCCCGTAAAAGTCGCAAGCGCGATCGCTCTTTCGAAAAAATGTATGCGGATCGTATACGAAAACATTGTCTTTTCGCTTTTTGTGAAGATATCCGTGTTGGTTTTGAGCGCTTTCAACGCAGCCGGTATGGGAGCCGCCATTTTCGCCGATGTTGGCGTTATGGTGATTGCCGTATTAAATGCCGTTCGCGCCCTTCGCATAAAGACACAAGAAAAATAACCGTCCCGAAGCCCGTCTTTCCGACGTCAGCTTTTCGGCGCGGTCGGAATTTATACAAGCTTTAGGAGTACATTATGCTCGAATTGCAAAACGTCACCTTTGAGGTGAACGACAACGGAAAAACAAAACGACTTTTGGATTCTGTCAGTTTTACGGTTGACAGCGGAAAATTTGTCGTGATAACCGGTCCCAACGGCGGCGGAAAATCCACCCTTGCCAAAGTGATCATGGGTATCGAAAAGCCGACAAGCGGCAAAATCCTCTTTGACGGTACCGACATTACCGACCTTTCGGTCACCGAACGTGCCAATCTCGGCGTGAGCTTTGCCTTTCAACAACCGGTACGCTTTAAGGGAATCGATGTTTTGGACCTTTTACGCATTGCCGCCAAGAAAGACCTTTCCGTTTCGGAAGCCTGTGAATATCTTTCGGCGGTCGGACTTTGCGCCAAAGATTATATCAAGCGCGAAGTCAATGCCAGCCTTTCGGGCGGCGAATTGAAGCGAATCGAAATTGCCACGGTTTTGGCTCGTTCCACCAAGCTTTCGGTTTTTGACGAGCCGGAGGCGGGTATCGATTTATGGAGCTTTCAAAACTTGATTCGCGTATTCGAAAATATGCAAAAGCATATCAACGGCTCTATTTTGATCATTTCGCATCAAGAGCGCATTTTCAACATTGCCGACGAAATCATTCTCATTGCCGACGGAAAAATCGCACAAGTCGGCACCAAAGAGGAAATTTTGCCGTCGCTTTTGCGTTCGACCGACAAAAACCTTTGCAGTAAATTTCACGAGGGAGGGAACGATTGTGTTTGATTCGATTCAAAAGCAAATACTGGAAGAAGTTGCCGATCTTCACGAAATTCCCGAAGGTGCCTACAACATTCGCGTAAACGGAAAATCCGCCGCCCGCAACTCCAATGAAAATATCGAAATTTCCTCCAAAGAGGACGGCAGCGGTATTGACATACGCATAAAAGACGGAACAAAAAAGCAAAGTGTACACATTCCCGTTGTTTTGAGCGAAAGCGGGCTTACCGAAACGGTCTATAACGATTTTTATATCGGAAACGACTGCGATGTCGTAATCATTGCCGGTTGCGGCATTCACAATTGTGGCACGCAAGATTCGGAGCATGACGGCATACACCGTTTCTTTGTCGGCAAAAACGCGCACGTAAAGTATGTCGAAAAGCATTACGGTTCGGGGTACGGACGCGCCAAGCGCATTCTGAATCCCGTAACCAAAGCGTATTTAGACGAAAACAGCTCGATGGAAATGGAAATGGTACAAATCGAAGGGGTCGATTCCACCAAGCGCGACACGATCGCCAAGGTGGCAAAAGGTGCTTCGCTCGTGGTACGGGAACGGCTTATGACAAGCGGCGACCAACAAGCGATCAGCACCTATACGGTCGAGCTTTCCGGTGAAGGTTCCGGCGCCGACGTGGTGTCGCGTTCGGTTGCAAAAGGCTCTTCCTATCAGCTTTTCGAATCGAAGATCATCGGCGATTGCGCTTGTACCGGCCATACCGAATGTGACGCCATTATCATGGATAAGGCACGTATTGTCGCCGTTCCGAGTTTGGAAGCCAATCATATCGATGCGGCTTTGGTACACGAGGCGGCTATCGGCAAAATCGCTGGCGACCAAATTACAAAGCTCATGTCGTTGGGGCTTACCGAACAGGAAGCCGAACAACAGATCATAAACGGTTTTTTGAAATAAGATTTTCAACCGAAAGGAGGCGGCGAAGTGTCTTGCGAACACGATGAAATTTGCGAAACGAACGAATTGCACGAAGATCTTTTGAAGATCGTTCGCGACGATTTTCCCGAAGATGAAAAGCTGAACGAGCTTGCCGAGTTGTTCAAGGCATTCGGCGACCCGACGAGAATACGAATTCTCTTTGTTTTGTTTGAAGCCGAGGTTTGTGTCTGCGACCTTGCCGCCGCCCTTTCCATGACACCGTCCGCTGTTTCGCATCAGCTGAAGCTTTTGCGCGGTATGAAGCTTGTGAAAAGCCGACGCGAGGGGAAAAGCATTTTCTATTCGCTTGCCGACAGCCATGTGCGGACCATTATTCATCAGGGGATGGAGCATGTGAACGAGTAAGTCATGTGCCCCAACGTACATTTGATTTAAGCGCTCGGCACGCACATGACCGAGTTTTCGGTCCTTTGAGCCCGAAAACTCCCAAACTCGCATCTAATATTACTTCATGTGCGCCAACATACATCTGATTTAAGCGTTCGGCACGCACATGACCGAGTTTTCTTCGTCCTATCGGACTTTGAAAACTCCCGACATCCCGATGTGACACGAAACCGTATAAGCTCGGAATTCCGAGCTTTTTCTGTCCTTTACGGCCGAAAATCTTATCGCAACGACGCGATATATCACACCGATCAAATTTCGTCGTTATAGTATTTTCGTATCAATTCGGGTATATCGCGGGCGACAATTCTATCCTCGAAAGTTTCATGCTCCCAAATACGCAGTGCCGATTCGTCGGCTGTGCCGTCTTCTTGAACACGATAGCCGTAATAATCGCCGCAACCGTTAGTCGCAAATAAGATATACCGCCCTACCCTTTCGAAAAATTCTTTTTCGTCATCAAACGCTTCGCGCAAAATTTCACGATTCAAGCGAACGTTTTCGCGAATTTGTTCGGCGGAAAGCAAAAACCATCCGTCACCGTTCAGTTCACGAAGTAAGTTTTTCAACGGTTCGGGAAACGAATACCCGATGTACGCTTCGGTTTGGTCGATTTCCCGCTCCGTGCAGGGGGTGCGATTTTGGCGTACTGCGTTTTGGATGTGTAAGTGTCGACAAGTTCTCGATAAGACATATAAAAAGCTCCTATTCACGTTCGTCCGCTTCTGTCCGAAAACAAGAATCCCCGTGCTTGAAAGTTCGGGGATTCTTTCGGAAAAACTTATTTGGAAGTCAATTCCAACGTATCGCGTGCGATCATCAATTCTTCGTTTGTCGGAATGACAAGCATACGAACCTTGGCATCCTTTGTCGAGATATCGTATTCAACGTCGGTGCGCTTTGCTTTTGCGTTCAGTTCTTCATCGATCGAAACGCCGAGGAACGCAAGCTTTTCGGCAACACATGTACGGTATTGCGGATTGTTCTCGCCGATACCGCCGGTGAATACGACCGCATCAATGCCGCCCATGGCAGCCGCATAGCCGCCGATGTACTTCGTAAGCTGGTGACAGAGCATCGACTCGATGAGCTTATAACGCTCGTTGCCATTGCGCGCACCCTCTTCGATGTCGCGGTTATCGCTGGTCACGCCGCCGGTCACACCGAGGATACCCGACTTTTTATTCATGATCGTATCGATTTGGTCGGGCGTGAGGTTTTCTTTCTTCATGAGGAACGGGATGATAGCGGGATCGATACTGCCGCAACGGGTACCCATGATGATACCTTCGAGAGGCGTAAGTCCCATGGTGGTATCGAAGCACTTGCCGTCCTTGACCGCCGCGATCGACGAACCGTTACCGAGGTGACAGGTGACAATCTTCAATCCTTCGGGATTATCCTTGCGTCCGAGCATATCGGCGGCACGTGCGCTGACATAGCGATGCGAGGTGCCGTGGAATCCATAACGGCGAATCTTATATTTTTCGTAATATTCGTACGGAAGCGCGTACATATAGGCGTAATCGGGCATCGTTTGATGGAAGCCGGTATCGAATACGGCAACCTGCGGAACACCGGGCATAAGCTTTTCGCAAGCCAAGATCCCGGTGAGGTTATGCGGATTGTGAAGCGGACCCAAGTCGAAACATTCTTTGATTGCTTCGATAACCGCTTCGTTTACCACAACCGAGCCCGAAAACTTTTCGCCGCCGTGGAGAACGCGGTGTCCAACCGCCTGAATTTCCGACATAGAAGAAATAACACCGAGTTTCTTGTCGGTAAGCGTTTTGATCACGAGATTGATCGCTTCTTCGTGATTTTTCATTTCGATTTCGGTTTTGTATGTATCTCTGCCGGGAACTTGATGTTTGAAGTTGCCGCCGGCAATGCCGATTCGGTCACACAGACCTTTCGCCATAATGCCTTCGTTGTCCATGTCGATCAACTGATATTTGATCGAGGAACTGCCTGCATTGATTACAAGGATTTTCATACTGTACTATGTCCTTTCTGTCAAAAAAACTTTGAACAAATCGTTGTTACGGAAATATTATAGTACAAAATTTGGCAAAATTCAAGTGTTTTTCACCATTCAATACGAAAATTACACGTTTTTCTTACTTTTTCTTCGTGTAAAAAGATAGGATAGACCGCAAACTATTCTGCGGAGGTGAATTTTTTGACGGCAAAAAAATTAACGGCGGGGATTCTTGCCGCCCTTACGTGCATTTCATTCGGACATGTAAATGCCGAAAAAGCGCTTCCCTGCTATTCTTGGTACACCGTACCGACCAAAAACCATATACAGCCGACCGACTTTGAAGCAAAAGAAATTCTCGATCGATACGACACGATCTATCTCGGTTGTCCGAACGAAAAAAGGATATATTTAACCTTTGATGCGGGATATGAAAACGGAAACGTCGAAAAAATCGTCGACATTCTCGAAAAGCAAAAGGTTACGGGCGCCTTTTTCGTGCTTCCGCACTTTATCACGCAAAACCCCGAACTCATCGAAAGAATGAGTGAAAACGGCAACCTTTTATGCAATCATTCGACCTCACACAAAGACATGAGCAAGCTTTCGGACATTGCTTCTTTCCAAAAAGAATTGGAAGGAGTGGAAAAGACGTATCACGAACAAACCGGAAAAGAACTTGCAAAATTCTACCGTCCGCCCGAAGGACGTTTTTCCGAAAAAAATCTCGAATGGGCAAAAACGCTCGGATATACGACGGTGTTTTGGAGTCTTGCGTATGCCGACTGGGATAACGGTAAACAACCCGATCTGCAAAAAGCCAAAGAGTTGATCTTGTCGCGCGTTCATAACGGATGCGTCTTACTGTTGCATCCGACCTCGGCAACCAACGCCGCAATATTGGACGAATTGATCGATGAACTGAAGAAAGAAGGCTATTCGTTTGGCACACTGGATGAATTTACGCGTTAAATGTGCAATAAGCATTGCGGCAACGCTTGCCCTTGTGAGCGGTTTTTCGAATTCCGTTTGTGCCGATCGGATCTGCGATTATGAATTCGAGAGCGGATGCGGACATTTGATCGTCAGCAATCGCAGTGCGGAAAAATGTGTTGCTTTAACGTTTGATGACGGTCCACACAAAACCTATACACCCGAAATTCTCGATATTTTGGACAAATACAATGCCAAGGCAACCTTTTTTATTATCGGCGAAAACGCGGAAAATAATCCGGAAATCGTTCTTGAAACCTATCGTCGCGGGCATGAGATCGGCAATCACACCTATTCTCACCCCGACTTAAAACGATTATCGGTTGAAAAAAGTCGTGAAGAAATCTTGAAAACGCAAGAAATTTTGACCGATATCACGGGAGAAGCACCGAAATTGTTTCGTCCGCCGGGAGGATATGTCAGCAACGCACTTGTCGACAGTCTTTCCGAATTGAATTGCAGTGTCGTTTTATGGTCATGGCGTCAAGACACACGCGATTGGTCTTGCCCGACCGTAACGTGTATCGTAAACGGTGTTTTGAAAAATCTCAACGACGGTGACATTATTCTGTTTCATGACTACAATGCGGCAAAAAACAGTCCGACCCCCGAAGCGTTGGATACGATTTTGCAAACGCTTTCCGAACAAGGGTATCGTTTTGTAACGGTATCCGAATTGCATGACATGGACTGACGAAAAAAAGCGGAGCGAACACAATGTTCGCTCCGTGTGATTATACATCTTTACGGTGATAATCGTTTCATTTGGGATTGTGCAAATACACGTTTGTACGTGCCTGTGTGGGCGATTGAAGTTTGGCAAGCGCTTCACCGAACCGTTGATAGTGTACCACTTCCCGTTCGCGCAGAAAACGCAACGGGGCGATGACATCGGGATTATCCAAAAGGCGCAGCATATTGTCGTAGGTTTGGCGGGCTTTTTGTTCGGCCGCCAAGTTTTCGTTCAGATCACACACGGCATTTCCTTTGGAAGCGTATGTCAATGCATTATGAGGCACGCCGCCTGCCGACTGAGGCCATATACCGAGACCGTGGTCGGTATAGTATTCGGAAAAGCCCTGTTCTTCGATTTGTTTTTCGGTCAAATTTCGCGTCAATTGATGCACGATGGAAGCGACCATTTCCATGTGCGCCAATTCTTCCGTGCCGATATCGGTCAAAAGTCCGATGAGTTCGCCGTTCGGCATGGTATAGCGTTGGG
>CAYNXA010000088.1:0-7502 GCA_964401015.1 uncultured Oscillospiraceae bacterium | reverse complement strand
GGTCAATGCCAAGGCGACCAAAACGATAAAGAGCGAGAAAAAGCCGATATCGGCAGCCGACGGACTTTTTATGTAATCGTCGATCAAAATGCGATTGATAAGCGGTTCGATAAGGCTGATGGCACTGACCGCGAAAAAGAGCACGATTGATGCCAAAAGCGATACGCGATACGGTTTTGCATATTCATACAAATGACCGAGAATTTTTTTCGCGCCGCCGCAACGCAAACAGGTGGACGAACCGCGCAAATAAGCGTGTCCGCAACGGGGGCAGATTCGTTCTTTCTTTTTCTTCGGAAAAGCAAGCACCCCTTTTTCGCGTGCGTCGTATAAAAAATCGGCAAAATCCATCAATTTTTCGATCTGTTTTCCGCTCGTCCGACAGAGTTCGACAAGTTCGCCGTCTTTTTTGTATTCAAGCGCAACGCAGCCGTAATAACGGGTATATTGCACCCCGCAAAGATCGGCAACCGGATAGGTCGAAACGGTCGGCTCTTCGTCGTCCGACGGATTTTTCGTCGAAAAAGCGGCGATATAGAGGGTCGTTCCGTCGGTCGCGGCATACGAATCGATCGGAGCGTTTTGCGCATCCAGGTCGCAAATACAGCCGAACAACGGTGCGCGCTCGGTTTCTAGCTCGGACTTCTGTTTGTGGGTCTTGCGGTCGTGCGCGGCATTTTCGGTGTTTCCGCACGCGGTCATGCCGATTTCGGTTTTCTCCCGCTCGGTCGAACGGTCGGCAAAAGTCGAACGAAAGAGTTCGTCGCGTTTTTGTTCGACGGCAAATTGCAAACGATCGCAAACCGTCGGCGCTTTTTTCCGTTTTTTTCGTATCCGATTGATTTTCGCAAAAAAAGACATAACGATTTTCCTCTCTCTTGCCTTTGTGCAAGGGGTGCTCAACGTTAGGTGCGCCGCCCTTGTGTAAAGGGCAGTGGCACGGTGAAGTCGTGACGGAGGGATTGTCAAGATTCACGCCGTCGTAAATTCCATGCGCGCGCCGAAGGCGCGGCATTACTCACCGTAGGTGCCACCGCAAGGTGCGTAAATCCCGTGTGTGCGCCGTAGGCGCGGGGATGCCCACCGCAAGGTGTTACAAATACAATTCGATCTTCCGATAGCTTTTCCGATCCAATTTCGTCACATCGGGTATGGCATATCGATTGCCGTCCAGGTCGATCAAGCAGAGTCGGTTTTCACCCAACCGCAAAATACTGCCGAACGGATTTCGCATGACAAAATCCACTTGTCCTTTGTCGGTTTCACAAGTAAAATATACAAATCCGTAACGGTCTTTGGTCGACAGAATTTTTCGAATTTCGGGGACGAAATATTTTTTGTCCAATTGTTCACGCAAGATCGCGGCGGTCGGTTGGTCAAAATCCGAAAGATGCCGAATGAGTCCGATTTCGGTTTCGTCCTCGGTTTGTACTGAGATCATGCCGTCGGGCGCTTCAAACGGAAACGATCGATGCAACAATACGCGTCCGTAATCCCGTCGACCGTCGGGGGTATAACGAAGCGGCGGCGGTTCTTTGTGACCATGACCTCCGCGTGCGCCGTGCGGCGGCATACCGCCGCCGAATTCTCCGAAAGGAGGCGGGCCGCCTTGCGGGCCGTGACCGCCGTGCCTACCGAACGAGGGAGGTGCGTCGGGTCCCTCTTCTTCGCCGAATCGTTCGGGACGAACGTCTTTTGAGGAGACCAATTGTAAAAATCCGTTTTTCGACAAAGAGAATGTCGAATTTTCGGGCGTAAGATAGGTCATTTCGATCATATCGGTAAAGGACAGACGATCGTTTCGTTCGACTTTTCCGACGTTTTTTAATGTTTCGTCCATACTGTTTTTTCCTCCGAATTTTTCACACCTGACGGTGGGTAACGCCGCGCCTTTGGCACACGCTTGGGATTTTTGCCATCGTAAATCCTGTGTGCACGCCGTAGGCGTGGTAATACTCACCGTTAGGTGCTGTCAGTCCCCTACCCCCGCCGCTTTCAACGCTTCGGCTTGGAGTCGATAGAGTTCGAAATACACACCCTTGCGGTCGAGCAATTCTTTATGCGTTCCGTATTCGGGCATTCTGCCGTTTTCGATAACGACGATACGATCGGCATCGCGCAAAGTGGAAAGGCGATGAGCGATCATGAGGGTTGTACGACCCGCCGAAAGGGTGGTAAGAGCTTGTTGGATCCGTCGTTCGGTCGCGGTATCCATGGCGGCGGTAGCTTCGTCCAAAATCAAAATTTTCGGGTCTTTGAGTATCGCTCGGGCAATCGAGATTCGTTGCTTTTCGCCGCCCGAAAGCGATTTATATCCCCGTCCGACACGTGTTTCGTAGCCGTTGGGGAATCGGATAATAAACCGATGCGCATCGGCGGCGATCGCCGCTTTCACGACTTCTTCATCGGTCGCGTCGGGGCGGGCATAGCGAATATTTTCGAGAATCGTCCCCGCAAACAAATAGGTCTCCTGTGAAACGATGGCAACATTTCCGTGCAAAGCGGCAAAGGACAGATCTTTCACATCGATCCCGTCGACGGTAATATTCCCCTCTTCGGGGTCATACAAACGTATCAACAAATTGACAAGCGTACTTTTTCCCGCGCCCGTTTCGCCGACGATGCCGATCGTTTCCCCGGCTTTGACCGAAAAATCGATATCGTCCAAAATTTTGCGGGTCTTGTCATAACCGAAGCCGACGTGTGAGAAAACGATATCGCCGCGACAAGTCGAATTCGGAAAATCGACCGGCGTTTCACTTTCGGCAACTTCGGGAATCGAATCGAGAATTTCGAAAACGCGCGAAATGGCGCCGATACATTCGCCCCACCAACGACTCACTTCCGAGAAAAAGCCGAGCGGCGAATACACAAGTGTCAAATAACCGACAAAGGTCATAAGCGTTCCGAGCTTCATTTGTCCTTGCATAACCTGCCAGCCGCCGTAGCCCCAAACAAAAAGTGTTCCGAGCGATAAGGCAAAATTGATCAGCGGAAAAACGCTGGCGTTCAATAATCCGATCTCGCGCGTCGTGGCGGCATAAGCGGCACTTTGCTTATCAAATCGCACTTTTTCGTCGTCCTCGCGGGCAAACGCTTTTACGACGCGAATACCCGACAATACGTCGGTAATCAGCGAATTAAACGACCGACGGCGCGAAAAATCTTTGGCATACATTTTGTCGAACAACAACATAACGCGTCGATAAAGCACCAAAAAGATCGGCACGGTAACCAGTGCCGCTATCGTCAAGCCCACATCGGTTTTCAACATAATGACCGTAACGGCGATAAACTGCACGATATTGATCAAAAGATACGGCAATCCGTCGCAAAAGAACGAATAGATCGAATTGGCATCGCCATTGACCGATGTCATCAAACCGCCGGTTTGACGCGACGTGAAAAAGCCGTAAGACAAGCGTGTGATCGACGAAAAGACCGTCGATTTGATATCGTATACCACTTTGGCGGCAATGCGCGCCGTGATGATTCCGTTCAGGGTCGACGCCAAAATCGAAAGGGCTTTGGTTGAAACGATCAATAAAACAACATAGAGCAATTTTCCGTAATATTTACCCCCGACCTCCAAAACGTCGTCGTATAAGACCGAACCTTTGATATAGGGCAAGATTGCCGCCAAGATCGTCGTCGATAAAAGGCATAAAAGCGAAAGCAACATATAGCCGCGATAGCGCAGGAAAAAGACCGAAAGCCGTTTTATGAGTTTGGTTTTGTCCATACAGCGCGGGCAAATTTTGCGATGGGCGTCGGTATAACGACCGCCGCATGTCGGGCAATAGAGTTCTTCGTCATCTTTGATCTCGTCGGGCGAAATCGAGCCTTTTTCGAGAAGCAATGACAAGTTGTTCCGAAAATTGTAAACGGCATTTTGCACCGCCATCGAAAAGCGGAAAAGCACCGTTCGTTCGCCCTCGTAATCGGCGATAAAACTGCCGAACGTGATCTCTTTTCGTATCGACGGGTCGGAAAGTGCCGCGAGAGTATATTCGGCATATTCGGTTTCATGCCAATCGGGCGAAAGCCGTTTTTTCGCCGCCGAACCGTGTGAGGTAACCGTCACTTTGCCGGTCACGACTGCCAGCGTATCGTCGGTCACAACCGCATATACGTCGGCATAAAAGCCTTCCGTGTCGGTGTCCGAACGGACAAGAAAACGAATCGCGCTTTCGGATATGCCTCGTTTTTTCAAAGAGGCAAGAACGGCGGACGGTAGTATGGTTTCGGGTTTTGTCAAGCGATCGACTTCCTTTCATCTCATTGTCGGGTACGCATCGTCGAGTACGCGGGGATATGTTATGCGGGAAAAAGCCGCTCGGCAAGCAGAACGAACTGTTCGGTCGAAAGCGCTTCCCCGCGCACGGTGGGCGAACCGAACAATTCGGTTACCAGTGCCGACAGGGCTTCTTTTGTTTCAAATCCGACCGCCGACAGGCTCATAAGCGTGTTGACCAAGGTTTTTCGGCGCATGGAAAAAGCGGCGCGAATGACTTTTGCGGTCTTTTCGATTTGCGCGGGGGTATAACGGGCGGGCGAATACAAGGCGATCTTTACGACCGACGAATCGACTTTCGGTTTTGGATTGAAATTGCCCGCCGATACGTCGAAAAGTTTGGTTGCTTTTCCGTACAGCCCGATCGCCGCCGTGATTGCGCCATAGCAATCGCTGTCGGGAGAAGCACACAAACGGCGCGCCACTTCTTTTTGCACCATGACCGTAATAAATTCAAATTCGCCGTATTCTTCCAACAATTTCATCAAAACGGGGGTCGTAATATAATACGGCAAATTGGCACAAACCGAAACCGGCAAAACTTTGCCGTCGACCTTTCGATAAGGTTCCAAAAATGCAGGCAGATCGACGTCCATGATATCACGGTTTACCACCGTCGCGTTGGGAAAATCGGCAAGCGCCTTATCCAAAATGGGCAACAGTTCGGTATCGATCTCGACTGCCGTCACTCGCGAAAAGCGTTTGGCAAGTTCGCGCGTCAATATGCCCGCGCCCGGTCCGATCTCCAAGATCAAACTGTCGGCACGTTTGCCGTCGGCAACGTCATAATCGGTACAACCGTCGGCGATGCGTGCGGGAATACGAACGTCGGTCAGGAAATTCTGACCGTATTGTTTTTTCATTTTGAAAGGTTGGTTTTCGGTAATAAGTTTGTCCGACATGATTTTTTCCTTGGTGTGTGATGTTACGGGAGATGGATGAAAATGCGGAATTAGGATGCGGATTTTGCCGTTTGCGGTGGAATTTTCGTTGACGCAAATCCCTATGTACCGCCGTAAATCGCATGCGCGCCCCGCAGGGGCGGGGCACTCACCGTTTAGGTGCACCTCCCCCGTCAGAGGGAGGCGGGAATAAAGGGGTTCACGCAAATTTGTCCGTTTTCGACCGAAACCGAAAGCGCATCGATCTTGGTATCGTAATGGGAAATAATGAGTTCTGCGGCGCGATCTTCCACATCGGTTTGGATAAGACGGCGCAAATTACGCGCGCCGAATTTGAGACTGAACGATTTTTCGGCAAGCGTTTCGAGAACTTCGTCGGTATACGAAAGGGTGATCGCCTTTTCGGAAAGCGCTTTCGAAAGTTCCTCCAGCATAATGTGGGCGATCTGTTTGAAATCGTCTTTTTTCAACTGATTGAATACCAAAATCTCATCGACACGGTTGAGAAATTCGGGACGCAAAAATCCATACAGCGCATTTAGGATACGGTCACGGCTCAAAGTGCCCTCGCGACCCGAAAAGCCCGCTTCGTTCATACCGGTCGACGAACCCGCATTGGTGGTCATGACGATGACGGTATTTTCGAAATTGACTTTTTTGCCGTGCGCGTCGGTCACTTGACCGTCGTCGAGAATTTGCAGAAGAATATTCAAAACATCGGGGTGTGCTTTTTCGATCTCATCGAACAATACCACCGAATACGGACGGCGGCGAATCTTTTCGGTCAATTGCCCCGCTTCGTCATAGCCGACATAGCCGGGAGGCGCGCCGATGATACGCGACACCGCGTGCTTTTCCATAAATTCCGACATATCCAATCGGATCAACGCTTCGGGCGAATCGAACAGTTCGGCGGCAAGTGTCTTGACCAGTTCGGTCTTTCCGACACCGGTGGGACCGGCGAAAATAAAGGAAACTGGTTTGCGTTTTGCCGAAATGCCGGCACGGTTGCGTTTAATGGCACGAGCGACCGTATCGACCGCTTGATCTTGTCCGACGATACGACTTTTCAAATGTTCCGCCAATTTATCGATTCGAACAAATTCGTTTTCGGTGATATTGCCGGCGGGGATTCCTGTCCAAACTTCAATGACTTTGGCAAGATGTTCGGGCAAAACTTGTATTTCGCGACATTGAAAATCCAATTCGTCGTACGCTTCGGCAAGCTGGATCTCTTGTACCCGCAGATCGGCGAGTTTTTGATAGCGTTCGACATCGTCGGGGTCGGGATTCGGTTCGTTTTGCAAAGCTTCGTGTTCGGCGACGACTTTGTCGAGTTTTTCGCGCGCTTCCAACGCTTGATTTACGATGGGCGTGTTCATGGATACCGACGATGCCGCTTCGTCAAGCAAGTCGATGGCTTTGTCGGGCAAAAAGCGGTCGGTAATATAGCGTTCGGCATACAAAACGGTCTTGCGGAGCGTTTCGTCGGGAATGACGAGATTATGGAAATCTTCGTATTTCGAACGGATACCTTCCAAGATCTTCACCGTATCGGCAACACTCGGTTCGGCAATGACGATCGGTTGGAAACGGCGTTCGAGCGCCGCATCTTTTTCGATATATTTGCGATATTCGGCAAGGGTCGTCGCGCCGATGACGCGAATTTCCCCGCGCGAAAGAGCGGGCTTCAAGATATTTGCCGCATTCATACCGCCCTCGGCGTCGCCCGCCGATACGATCGAATGGATCTCATCGATGACAAGCAGTATATTGCCCGCCGCTTTGACCTCCTCGATCAATCCTTTCATGCGGTTTTCGAATTGTCCGCGAAATTGTGTGCCCGCAACGACAAGCGTCATATCGAGAAGATACACTTCGCATTTTTTCAGTTTTTGCGGTACATCGCCTTTGGCGATACGCTGTGCCAACGCTTCGGCAACGGCGGTCTTTCCGACACCCGGTTCGCCGATAAGACAGGGGTTGTTCTTTTGACGGCGCGAAAGAATCTGCAAGACGCGCTTCAATTCGCGTTCACGTCCGATGACGGGGTCGAGCTTTTTTTCGGCGGCACGTGCCGTCAAATTGATACAAAAGCTGTCGAGATATTTGCGCTTTTTGGCGCCTTTTTTCTTTTTATCGCCGTCTTTTTCGGTTTTGTTCGGGTCTTTTTTGGTAAAAAAGCGACTGAAATCAAACGACGGGGCACGCCCTTCGCTTTCTTCTTCGTCATCGGATTCGTCGGACGAAAAGCCGTCGGGATCGGGTTCGCCGTCACCGAACGGGTCGTTTTGCATATCGAACGA
>CAYNXA010000087.1:0-7551 GCA_964401015.1 uncultured Oscillospiraceae bacterium | reverse complement strand
TTGTATATGTGCGATATTGTAATTTGTACCGCGTCGATTTTGCTGAATCCGCTTTCGGCTTTTGCGGTCGGCGGCGTGGGGGCGCTGATCGGCGATCTGTTCTTCAATCCCGACGCCATGTACGTGTCGCTTCTTTCCCACGGCGTGCAAGCGATCATGATATCGCTGTTTTCCCATACGGTGTGCAAAAAATACGAAAAGCGAGCATTTTTGTCGGGAATCGGCGTTACGCTCGGTGCGATCGTCATGGTCATCGGCTACACTCTCGGTCGCGCGTTCGTCTACCGTACGCCCGAATATGCCATACTGAAATTGCCGTATGAGATCTTACAGGCGGCACTCGGCGCGGCGGTTGCCATGATCCTTTGCTATAAATGCGGTCTTGTAAAATTGTATACGAAGCAGATGAACCGATAACACCGATAAGCCGCCCCGTTTTCCCGAAAAGAAAACCCGCCCGAAACGGTTCGAATACAACGAAAAGCACAACACACGAATCGAATCAAAAACCGAAAATTAAATTACAAGGGAGCGAAACGATTATGAAATTTCAATATCTCGGCACCTCCGCGTCGGAAGGCGTCCCCGCCGTCTTTTGTGAATGTGATATGTGTAATGAGGCGCGAAAACGCGGCGGACGGGAGCTGCGGACACGAAGCTGTGCGGTGATCGACGATACGGTCATGCTGGACTTTGGGCCCGAAGCCTACGTGCAATCGGTGCGCTTCGGCGTGCATTTGTCGCGCGTGAAGTATTTGCTAGTCACTCATCCTCACGTCGACCATTTTTTGACGAACAATTTCAATTTGCGCGGCGGCTTTTGGGGCATGAATCTTGCCGAGGATATTTTGACCGTCTACGGTGGAAAAGAAGTGTTCGAAACCATGCAAAACTTCTTTCAAACGGGACGCGACCGGATCGTACCGCATTTTGCCGCATACAGGGCGCGTGCGTTTGAACCGATCGATACCGAAAACTATAGCTTTATTCCTTTGCGTGCTCGCCACGCCCCGACGCTTGATTGCCTTTTTTATTTGATAGAATCGAAACGGGACGGCAAGCGGGTTTTGTATATGCATGATACCGAAAACGATATCGACGAATCGCTTGACTTTATTCGCGGTTTGCATTGTGACCTTGTTTCGTTTGATTGCACGGCGGGAAACGATTTTGTGCCGAAAGGAAACCGTCACATGGGCTTTCAAAACGACATTCTCGTGCGCGACAAACTCTTGCAAAACGGCTGTATTGACAGCACGTCCCGCCTTGTCTGCAATCATATCTGCCATCACGTCGGACTGTATGACGACTTGGCGCGCGTCTTTGCCCGCGAGGGCTTCGAACTTTCCTACGACGGCATGACGATCAAGCTGTAATTTTCGAATTTTTGCGCAAAAAAAGACTTTGCCCGACGGCAAAGTCTTTTGTGCTTTCTTTCGGAAACGATTATTCTTCAACCGTGATATCGACGATCTCACAAACATACACGGTATGAAAATCGTTGTTCGGATAGCAACTTTCGAGAATCGAACGGTCGAAGAAGCCGTCTTTCGAAAGCTCCTGCGCGAACAGCTTTTTGCCGATGACGGTAACGCGCGCCTCGTCAAAAACGACCGCTCCGTGCTCATCCGAAGCCGCCTTTTCGATACGCGCGGTCAATCCCGCTTCGGCGATTTTGTCATGCTCCCGCCCCGACACGGTGCCGCAAAGTTTCAGCGCGCCGCGATAGCGTTCGGGATCAAAAAACGAAAGGGTAACGGTCGACTGCGCATTTGCGTCGATGAATTCTTTTGTGTAGCGTTGCGGTCGCACAAAACAGAAGAAAACGTTTTTGCCCCATAAAACGCCGACACCGCCCCAACTTACCGTCATCGTGCCGATTACGTTTGAATTTTTGTTGTTCACAGAAGCGTGGTTCGGGTCGTATGCCGAGAGAAGTGCCCAATCTTTGCCGATGGCGTGAAAAGCATTGTCGTTCCATTCTTCGGGTGTGATGTGTTTTTTCATAAAGTACTCCTTTGTCGGTCTTTGATTTGCCGCTTTGAAAAACGGCTGTGAAAAGTGTATGAAAAATGCCGCGGAACGATTCGTTCCGCGGCATTTTTGTCTGTCGAATCGGTTGTTGTGGATTATCGGCTTTTTGTTCGCGCACCTTATTTTCTTTCCGAATCAAGCGCGACGACTATGGCGTTTTCATCACCGACCTTGTCGCGAATCGCACGGTGTGCGAGCATACCGCAAACCGTTACGGAATAGTTGCTGTCTTTCAAATTGCCGAGCATCTTTCCGATCGTTTGAACGTAGATGTTTTTGCGGTCGACTTCGTTTGAAGTGTTGTCGATGTAGAGCAAATAGCCGTTGCAACGATCGAAAATATTGTATTCGGTAATTTCGTTATCGTTGTTCGGGTCGATATTGCTTATGCAATAGGCACGTCCGTCGCGTTGACGCGTGACAGAGCCCCAACCATAGCCCTGAGAACGCAGGAGATTATAGAAAATGTTCACATGACCGGTGTATTTATTCTCGTCGGTTATGGGGGAATTGCCCGATCGCTTGTTGTTGAAAATTTCGATTCCCCAGAAGCAGTATTCGATCAAAAGATTTTGATAGGTTATGTTTTTCATCAAGCATGCGCTTTGATCGTTGTATTGATGCGTCACACCCGTGTCGAAAATTTGATACATCCAGCAGTTGTCGACCGTATAACCGTCACAGCCGCCGTATACTTCAACGGCATTTCCGTAGTTCGCAACCATTGCCACGCCGTTTCCGGTGAAATTGAGAAGCGAGCCGCCGAGCCATGAAAAGACGCAGTTTGTCACGATACGGTTGGTTACGTATCCGCCGCCGATGGCGTGTGCGCCCGTGAATTTGAAAGCGAGATTGTCAATAAGCGTATCTTTGGTGGAATGAGCCGTAATAATGGTCGTACATTCACCGATCTCGATCGATTGGAAACGGTTGCCGGGGTTTCCGTTTTCACAGTACAGATAGAGGTCAACGGGATCGCTGAGGTTGTATTGGACTCTGGTGGCATCATACGGAACGACCGAATAGAATTGCAGGTCTTCGGTCAATTCGGAAAGGTTGCCGCTAAAGCCCAAAATACCCTCGTTCATCATTTGACCGTATAGCTCGTTGTAGGTATCGTCGCTGCAATCGAAAAGATCGTGGTCAAATCCCATGACGCCGACGTTTTTGAGCTTTTCCGTGCATTTCCAAAGATTCGGATAACCGTCTACCGCTACCCACAAATTCGGGTCGGCATAGTTTCGACGCGATTGCATAATCAGCGGTTTGCTTTCGGTCACGTTTCCGTAGGCGCCGAAGAGGATGTTACTATAGCTGTTCAAACTGAACGACCCGCGATATATGCCGCCGCGCTCAAACAAAAGTGCCACATTGCCATTGCTGAATACAAAGTGATTGGTGGTGCTGTTGCAGGTACCGCATTTGCCGTCGAGTCCCGCAATGGTTTTCACAGGTGCATTTTCCGACAGCCCGTCGTTCGAGTCATCCCCGTTCTTTTCGGAAATGTAATAAACCGTCACGTCGCTCGTAAAGCGTTCGGGATACAGGTCCTTGGTGTTGCCGGTTTCGAGAACGTTCTTTTTCATCTGTTCGGCAACCTTGTCGATTCCGTCGCAGATCTGCTCACCCGAAAGGAAAGTGGAGCTGTTGTAAAGGGATTTGATCGCATTTTCGGTCGTGCTGTTTTCGGGCAGGGTGAAAGGATTCGCCGTCTGCTTGTTCCAGTTTCCCGCCGAAAGCGGCATCGACGCGGCGGCGATCTGCTTGTTTGCCCAGTGGGTCGATGTTACGTCGGAAAAGGCGTCGGTTTCGGACAAAGGATTACGTCCCGCATAACGGTTGACGGCAGTAACCGCTTCGGCGCGGGTGATAGTCTTGTCGGGCGCGAAGCTTCCGTCGGCATAGCCGCTGATCTTGCCCGAAGCCGCCGCGCTTGTGATCGCGCTGTAATAAAGATGTTTCTCGGTTACGTCCGAAAAATCAAGCAGTTTGTGCGCCGTTGTGTCGATGATGAAGAGGTTTTCGGCAATATAGATAAATTCCGCGCGCGTCAAAAAGGCGTTCGGCGAAAATTTAGTGCCCCAAGCTTTCGGCAAAACGCCGATAGCCGAAAGAGTCGATGCGCTTTCGTAATACCAATCGGTAGCGGCAATATCGGTGAAAGCACATTCGGAAGTCGCAGGCAAATTCGCAAAAGCGCTGTACAGCATCGAAACGCCTTCGGCACGGGTCAGCGGTGCGTCGGGTTCGAAATTGCCGTCGGGCAGTCCTTTTACGTAAGAGTTGTCGGAAATTGTGACGCTCGACGAACGCTTAAAGGTGACGGTGGTCTTTCCGCTCGGAATGGTGTTGTTGCCGTTTGCGAGCTTTGTGTCGCCGATATAGGCATCGTAAAATTCCGTGTCGGGTGTAACGCAAAAGACGCCGGGCGTGTCGGTAGCCGTAACCTTGCCGTGCTTGCCGACCGAGATCTGCCAAACGCCCTTTTCCGCTGCGGGAAGCGAACCTTCCGAATAGGTGGCGTCGTCGTTGGTGATGATGGTCAATGCGCCGCCGATCTTGCCGGTTGTCAATGTGGATACCCAAGAATCGTTATCGGCAGTATAACGCCGCAGCTCTGCAATGTTGTTTACGGTTGCATCGCCCGAAAGTTCAATGGTGACGTTTCCGCCGATGATACCGGTGGTGTGGTTGACTAAATAGTAATCGTACCCGATTCGAAGCGCGCCTACGGTGCCGCCCGTCATGGTGAAATGGCAGTTCCCGGTAATGCCGTGCGCGCTGTTGGTGGGATAGCCGCCGCCGATATAGAACGTGCCGAACGAGCCGCTTTCAATGGTCGTGTTCGTGGAAGAAACGGTCGTGCTGCCCGTCGTTTCGCCGACACCATCATGAAAATGAACGCCGTACCCACCGACATCATCTTGCGAAATATAATTCGGAACGGCAATCGTCGAGGTTCTGCGACCGATTGTCAGGGGATAACCGCAAGTGTTGATTCGGAAGTGTGCGCGGTTCGGCGCAAAAGTGAGGTATTCAAATTTGGTCGGTCCGTGAAGTCCCCAATAACCGTAGCGCAATACGGCGGGATAGATCGTGCCGTCGATCGGGTCTTTACCGGTAAAGGTGATGAGATTGTTGTGATATTTCCCTTCAAGTCCGCTGTTATGCAAATAATTTTCGATGTCGTTTTCGCTTTCCGCGTCGGGGTTGATATCGTCCATGATAACGACGATACCGCCGTTTTCCGCAGCGTCGCAAAGCTCACTGACAGCTTTGTTGTACGATGCAAACGGTGCGTCTTTCGAACCGTCATTCGTATCGCTTCCGGTTAATGCCACGTATACGACGCGAGTCGAGGAGGTCGACGAATTGTCGTTTTCGGCAATCGCGGTGAAAGGAATCGAGGAAAGCAGCAGGGTCAGCGTGCAAAGCAACGAGAGCACTTTGCACAGGGTGCGTGAGTTTCTCATAAAAAACCTTCTTTCTACGTTTTTTTATGCTTCTGCGATAGATACGCGCATTCGGGTCGCAGCCGCCCATACCATTATTATTTTGCGGCAACTGTACGAAAAAATAAAGCACATTTTGTGAACATGACAGTTAATTTCGAAAAAATACAGTCGTTTTGAAAAAATTGCTTATAAAAAAAGAACCCTCGCGCGAGGGTTCTTTTCAAACTTTGTTGTCTTTCGGGGGACACGTCGGAATCCGATCGAGTCGAACTTATTTTTCGACGGTAATACCAAGCTTCTTCACGGCATCTTCACGCATCTTGTATTTCAATATTTTTCCCGCCACATTCATCGGGAACGAATCGACAAAATCGATATAGCGCGGCACCTTGTGCTTTGCCATGTGAGCGAGAATGTACTCTTTCATCTCGTCGGCACTCATGGTTTCGCCGTCTTTGAGAATAATGCAAGCCATGACTTCTTCGCCGTACTGCTTGTCGGGAACACCGATGACCTGTACGTCCTTGACTTTCGGATGGGTGTAGATAAATTCTTCGATTTCTTTCGGGTAAATGTTTTCACCGCCGCGAATGATCATGTCTTTGAGTCGACCCGTAATGCGATAATTGCCTTCGGGGGTGCGAAGCGCCAAATCGCCGGTGTGCAACCAACCGTCGGCGTCGATCGCTTCGGCGGTCGCTTTCGGCATTTTGTAATAACCTTTCATGATATTGTAACCGCGCGCCACAAATTCGCCCGTCACATTGTCCGGCAGATCGGCACCCGTTTCGGGATCGACGATCTTACATTCGATTTCGGGCAGAGGACCGCCGACGGTCGAAACACGCACTTCCAGCGGGTCGTCGGTCGAACTCATGGTACAGCCGGGCGAGCTTTCAGTTTGTCCGTATACGATGGTGATCTCGTTCATGTTCATCTTGTCCACGACTTGTTGCATAACCGAGATCGGACAGGGCGAACCCGCCATAATACCCGTGCGCATATACGAAAAATCGGTCTTTTCGAAGTCTTTGTGCTCCAAAAGGGCGATAAACATGGTGGGAACACCGTGGAACGCCGTGATCTTTTCCCGATGGATACACGCCAACGCGGGCTTCGGCGAAAAATACGGAAGCGGATAAATCGTTGCGCTGTGCGTCATCGAAGCGGTCATGGCAAGCACCATGCCGAAGCAATGGAACATGGGCACTTGAATCATCATACGGTCCTCGGTCGAAAGATCCATGCGGTCGCCGATGCATTTGCCGTTGTTGACAATGTTGTAGTGGGTCAGCATAACGCCTTTCGGAAAACCGGTCGTGCCCGATGTGTATTGCATATTGCAAACGTCGTGTACGTTGACCGCCGATGCCATGCGAACAACTTCCTCTTGGGGAATCTTCGTGCCGCAGGCGATCGCTTCGTCCCAAGTAAGACAGCCTTTACCGCGATAGCCGACGGTAATGACATTGCGCAAAAACGGCAAACGCTTTGCATGAAGCGGTTCACTCGGCTTCTTTTGCGACAGTTCGGGACACAATTCGTCGATGATCTCGGCATAATGCGAATCGCGATAGCCTTCGATCAAGATCAGCGTATGCGTGTCCGATTGGCGCAAAAGATATTCCGCCTCGTGAATCTTGTAGGCAGTGTTCATCGATACCAAAACCGCGCCGATCTTGGTGGTTGCCCAAAAGGCAATGTACCATTGCGGCACATTGGTCGCCCATACGGCAACATGACTCCCTGCCCGTACGCCGAGTGCAATAAGACTCTTGGCAAATGCGTCGACGTCATCGCGAAATTCGCGGTAGGTGCGCGTGTAATCGAGGGTAGTATACTTAAAGGCGAGCTGGTCGGGAAAAGTTTCGGCAACCTCATCGAGCACCTGCGAAAACGTTTTTTCGATCAAGGCATCTTTTTTCCAAATGTATTTTCCCTTGTGACGTTTGCTTTCGTAGAGCACCTTTCGATTGCGCGACGGATCGTCGAAACGCGACATATAGCTGATAAAATGCGGCAGAATGATTTCCGCATCTCCCACATCGCGCGCTTTTTCGGC
>CAYNXA010000086.1:0-7580 GCA_964401015.1 uncultured Oscillospiraceae bacterium | reverse complement strand
TCTTTGGACAGAAGCAAGATCGCCGCATACAAAATCAGTCCGCATCCTCCCGCAAAACCGCCGACGAGTAAGGCGTACAGGGTGCCGTGGGGCAGACGCGATGAGCCGAATGAATACAAAAGGGCAATCAAAAGCGCCGACGGAATTGCCGCGCAAACTATTTTGCCGAAGTCATGCCGATCACGTTTGTCGAAGAGCTTTCCGACCGAACGGCGCAAGAAAATGCCGTTCAAAACGGCGTTCGCCGTCGAGCCGCCCGCCCCCGCAAGAGCCAATCCGCGCACGCCGAGAGACGGCGTGAGAGTGTAGGCAAGCAAAATATTGACAAGCATACTGGCGAGTGCCGTCAGCATGGGCGTTTTGGAATCTTTTCGCGAGAAAAAGGCTTTGGACAAGACTTCGTTTACGGCAAGTCCGAGCATACCGAAGCTGTAACAGGTCAAAGCACCGGCGACGACTTTCGTATCGTCCGACGTAAAAGCGCCGCGTTCGTAGATCACTGTGATGATCGGTTCGGCAAGCAAGGCGAAACAAACCAGAATCGGAACGATAACGAGAACGACCGCTTTCAGCGAGGAGGCGATCAGCTTTTCGCTTTCGCCTTTCTTGTCCGACGAGCTTGCGCGCGAAAGTTTCGGGAAAACCAAATTGGTCACCACGAACGAGAAAACGCCGGTGATGACGATATACAGGCGATTGGCGTAATTGAGCGCCGCCACGCCTCCCTCCAAACCCGAAGCAAGGCGGGTGTTGACGATCGAATACAGAGGTTGCACCCATGTGCTGATCAGCATGGGACCCGCAAGGCGCAAAGCGCGCCGAATGTCGGGGTCACGCAAGGTAAGCCGCGGGCGAAAACGAAAACGAAAGCGTACAAGCGACGGAATCTGGACGAACACTTGAATACTCCACGAAAAGAGCATGGCGTAGGCAAGTCCGTAAATGCCGAAGCGTTTGCCGAACAGCGGAAAATACAGAATAACGCAAACGTTGGACAAAAGGCTCATGATCGCGGGAATCGTAAATTCGCCGAACGATTGCAAAATGCCGACAAAGCAAAAGGCAAGACCCGTAAAAATGACCATCGGGAACATGATACGCGAAAGCCCGACGGCAAGCGCGTGCGATTCGACACCGAATTCGGGCGCCATGAACGTAATGAGCGGGTCGGCAAACAAAATGCCGAACAGGGCGATCGCCGTGCAGACAGTGAAAATAATGCCGATAAAACGGTTGGCAAAACGGAGCGCGTCATCGCGATCTTTCTTTTGTAAAACGTCGTTGAAGATCGGAATAAAACTGGTCGTGATGACACCGCCGATCACCATATCGAAAAGGGTCATGGGCAGTTGCGTCGCCACCATATAGGCATTTCCCTCAAAGCCGGTCGAAAAATACGCGGCAATGAGCGATTCGCGCACCAGTCCGCAGACTTTGGCAAGCAGGGTGGCGATCGCCATAAAGCTTGCCGTGCGCAAGAGATTTTCGTTTTTTTGCCGCGTGGCGGCGGGGATTTTGTTTTTCATAAGCGATAAACATTCCTTGTTTTCGGGTTTTCGGAATTTCCGTTTCGACTTTCGACCGTTTTCGTTCGCGTTCGGTCAAAAGAGAAATCGAACAAACGTAAGAGCGCGTTCTATGCCTTTTTCAAAAGCGATACGGCGATCTTCGCATTGCTTTTCGCTTTTTCGCGAAGAGTCGGCAAGATATCGTCGTCGGAACCGTCCGAATTCGAGCCCAAGCCCGCGTCCAACAGCACGGCGGCTTTTTCGCAGAGGGCGTTTTCGGTAAGGCCCGAAACGGGCAGAACTTCTTTTTTCTTCATATAATCCATGACTCCCGAAATTTTCGGGTCATAATCCAATCCGACGACCGGCACACCGCGACTGACGGCGTAAATAAGGCTGTGAAGCCGCATACCGATGCAAAGGCGGCAAGAACCGATAACGGCGAGCGTTTCACGAATATCGTTTGTCGGCAAAACCGCCGCCGGCGCGGTCATTTGTGCCGCGACTTCTTCGCAAAGGGCACTGTCGATTTGGGGTTGCATGGGAAGGAATACGCATTGCATGTCCCGTTCCCGACAAAGACGGTCGACGGCGTGTGCCATGACCGAAGCAAAATCGGGCGGATTGTCCCGCCAAGGACGAATCGACACGCAAAGGGTCGTTTTCTCGGGCGAAAGACCGACATGACGCAACAGCTCATCGGCGCGTTCTTTCGGCGCGGGCGTCAACGAAAAAGCGGGGTCGGCGGTCAGCTTGATTGCGGGTTTTGTCACGCCGATTCGGTTCAATTCCAGAAGCGACGCGGGGTCACGCAAGGTGATACAGTCGACGCGGTTCAAAACGCCGCGGGTGATTTTTCGATGTTCGGGTTTCAACGGACCCATGCCGTTGGCATAGAGCATGACTTTTTTGCCGAAAAGGGTCGCCAGCCGAATGACCGTCAGGTAATATAACAGGGATTTTGTGCTGGTGCGGTCTTGAATCAGCGTGCCGCCTCCCGAAAGCAACAGATCGCAACGCAAAAGCTCACGCAAAAGCGAAAAGGGATTCATGCGTCGCACGGCGTGCAGTCGGTAGTTTTCGGTCGTTTTGGCGGGATTTTGGGACAAAACGGTGATATCGACGCGCATATCTTGTTCGCGCAAATCGTCCGCAATCGCAAAAAGCAACGCGTCGTCGCCGCTGTTGTCAAAACCGTAATAACCAGAGAGAAGAATTTTGCTCAACGAGAGGTTCACCCCTTTCGTTCGTCACAGGTGACGTCGGGATAAAGCGAAAGCACTGCGCGATAGAGCGCTTCGGTATCGTCCGCCATGCGGTCGACCGAATAATGGGAGCGGACAAAAGTACGTCCGTAATCGGAAAGATAGGCTTTTTCATCGGCACTTTTTGCGAAAAAGGCGAGAATATCGTCTGAAAGCTGTTCGCCGCTTGAGGACGGACAACCGCGACAGCAGAAATTGGTCGAAAAACAGAGCGGTTCCTTGTCGCCACCGAACAGCCCGATATAGCCCTCGTTGCCCGCAATGATCGTCGGTTTTCCCGCCGCCATGGCTTCGAGTGCCGCGCGCGATACGCCGACAAACAGATCGGCGGGCGAAATCAAGGCGGCAATTTCGGTGCTCGCGCCCGCAAGATGAACTTGGGTGTGTCCGAGAGCCGCGTTTGCGGCTTCGGCTTCGGCTTGTACGGCGTCGTAATCGTTGCCGCCGCCGACGATGATCGTATGCAGACCGTCGATCTTTTCGCAAAGGGTCGGCATTTGGTCGATCAACTGATGTGCCACAAGGCTTCGATCGGTATCCATGCGGCTGACATAGACAATGACCGGTGCGTCGGACGGAATCTCAAATCGCTCACGGATGGCACTGTCGTCGTTGTCGGGCGAGAATTTTTCGGTATCGATACCGTTCACCGTAACGAGAATGTGCTCGGCGGGCAGACCGTAATTGTCGATCAGATAGGTTTTGATATCCTCGCTGACGGCAAGAGTCCGTTCGCCCCAATCGGTCAAATATTTCAGCCCATGCGACGTGTCAAACACCCAATGCGCCGTTGTCACAAAGGGAAAACGCATGGTTTTGCGAAGAAGTCCGAGAACGAAAGAGGGGATACGGGCGTGCGAATGTACGACGTCAAAGCGCTCGGTTCGGATGAGCTTGCGCAGGGCAAAATAACTTTTTATAAAGCAGGTGGGCTTTTTGGTATGAAGCGGAATCGAAACATGACGAATCGAAGCGGCTTGCAACTCCCTTTCGTAGGAGCCGCCGTTCGAAGCGACGGTGACGTCATAGCCGCGACGCGCCAGCTCTTTTGCCAGTTCGACAACGTGCGTTTCGGCACCGCCGATATCCAATTGCATAAGTGCCAAAAGCACTTTTTTTTCCATGGTGAAACTTCCTTTCCTATAAGTGTATCTGTTCCGCTCTTTTTGCCGAAAAAGTGCAACGAACAAAGAAACGATCGATCGCGAATCCGACCGAGAAAACCAAAGCGCATGTCCGCTATACGAAAAACAAAGCAGGACGAAACAAGCGGAAGATACGATAAGAGCGCGCAAGACGGATACTTGCGGGCAAAAAGAGCGATAGCCTTTGCGACTGAAATTCATACCTCTTATTATAACGAATTTCACACGAAATAGCAAGGTCTGCGGAAGATTTTTCCGCTTTTTCGGGTATAAAATGCGAAAGTGCTCTCGTTCTTCCGAGAAAAAGGCACCCGATCAAGAAGAAAAAACAGCTCAAAAAAAGCAAAAAAAATCGCCAAAATCAGCAAAACGACGGAAATTCACCAAAAAGTATGCCCAAACAGCACAAACAAATCCCGATTATCCCAAAAACGCGACAAAATGCCGAACTGTTGCTATAATATCGTAGCGCGCAGATGAGTTGCGCAAATTACATACCTACACGACTCGGAGGATTTAATCATGAAAAAGTATCTTGCACTTGCACTTGCTGCACTTGTTCTTTCCGCGTTCACCGCTTGCACCAAGGATGCACAGAACGACGACGATCAGAACGTTGACAACGAAATCGAAAACAACGTAGATGTTGACGCAGACGCAGACGCCGATGTTGACGCTGACGTTGATGCTGATGCTGACGCAGACGCCGATGTTGATGCTGACGCAGACGTTGATGCTGATGCAGACGCAGACGTTGATGCTGACGCTGATGCCGAAGTTGAAGCAGACGCCGACGTTGAAGCGGACACCGAAGACAACGAACTCGACGTTGCAGACCTTGCCGAATAATTTTTGCGGCAAACCGCTTACGTTTCAATTTGAAAAAAGAGAAATCCACTTGCTCACGCAGGTGGATTTTTTTCGTATAAAGATCTATCGCCGAATGGAAAGGAAAGGAAAGGTCAGCGAGCCGTGAGGTCGCAGACCGTCGCGGAAAGAAAATCGATCAGTTCGGTCGGCGAAAGCTCCAACTGACAGCCGCACACGCCCGCGCTGATGGTGATTTTGTCAAAAAGCAGACAACTTTCGTCGATGAAAGTCGGGTAGGCTTTTTTCATGCCGACGGGCGAACAGCCGCCGCGAATATAGCCGGTCGTCGGAAGCAGTTCTTTGACGTGGAGCGGCTCGACGCGCTTATCGCCCGCCGCAAGGGCGGCTTTTTTCAGGTCGATCTCACAAGAAACCGGCAGACAAAAGACCAAAACACCGCGCTTTTCGCCGCGTGCGGTTATCGTTTTGAACATGGTGTCGGGATCGCGTCCGAGCGTTTGGGCAATGTGCATACCCGACAGGTCGTTTTCGTCGACTTCGTACTCGATGGGCGTATAGGCGATCTTGGCGCTTTCCAACAAGCGCATGGCATTGGTCTTTCCTTTCACGGCGGTGCGGGACTCCTTTCGGTAAGTGTTGTGTATATCCTATCAAAACGTGGGTTAACCGAGTCATGCGGTGAGAAAGCGTTCGAAAAAGGCTTCGATTTGGGCACGCTCGGCGATGACGGTGCCTTGATAATAAGGCGGACGTCCGCCTCCTTTGACCGGAAATGCGCTTTTGAAAGCGGCAAACAGATCACATGAGGTTGAATCTGACGAATAAAGTAGGAATTGATACTTCGACATCTCCTTTTGCTTACGATCGTCGGAACCGTCGGGGAGAATCTCACAGAAAAAGACTGCCGTTTTACAGCGGTCATGCGCCGTTTCGGCAAGAGTTTTCAGCGCTTGCGGCGGCATTTCATCGGGAGAAAAAAAGCGGACATACGACCGCGATCCGAACGGAATCACCACGGCAAAAGCCGAGCAAAGTTTGCGAACAAGCAGACTGTTTTCAATGTGCAGGGTTTTGCTTTCGGACAAAAGCCGCTCGACTGCCTCGTTTACACACAACGGCGGTACCGACAAAAGCTCGCCCAGCCGATACAACAGCGCGTTTTTATCGGCATAATCGCGCTCGGCGTCACTGCCCGCCAACAGGTACACGCGGCAACCGCCCTTGTAGCGTTCGGCATACAACAGTTTTATACTGCCGATTTCTCCTGTCATTGCCACGTGAGGGGCACAACAGGCACATACGTCACAGTCGGGAATCGATACGATGCGAACGTCACCGTCGATTGTTTTCTTACTGCGGTAGTCGAGACGCGAAAGCTCCTCGTGCGACGGATAGTATGCCGTTATGGGCAGGTTGCGGTATACAATACGGTTGGCTTCGATTTCGATGGCACGCAAACTGCTTTCGTCCAAAAAACCGTCGTAATCCATGGTGACGATATCGTCTCCCAAATGAAACCCTACATTTTGGTAGGAGAAATGACTGTGAACCAATCCCGAAACGATATGTTCTGCCGAATGGTTTTGCATGTTGCGGAATCGACGCTTAAAATCGATTTTCCCATCGACTTCGCCCGAAAGGGCTTGCGAGCAAATGTGCGTAATTATCCCATCGGAATTCGAAACACAGCGCACGTCCGCGCCGCCGAGAGTCCCGATATCACACGACTGCCCACCCTCTTCGGGAAAGAAAAGCGTTTTGTCCAAGATGACGGCAAAACCGTCGTTGACCGCCGCGCACGAAAGAACGGTGGCACGAAATTCGGTTGCATAAGGGGATGCATCGTAAAGCTTTTGCGTAGAATTCATAGTGATTTACAAGGATTCGGGCGGGGCAAGCTCCGCGTCCGCCTTTCTTTGAAGATTGAGCGTGTAAAGTGCATAAGCGACCGCCAAAACAAGCAGGGCGATAACGCTCCAGCCTTGCACGAGCTCGAAAAATTCGCTCATAGCCTTGCAGTCGGCATGCAAGAACGTGTCGTTAATATAATCGGAATAATATTTCGCTTTCAAAAGCGGTGTCATGCGTACTGCCGTCGACGCAAGGGCGAGCAGTGCGGGATATACGATCGATCCGCGTGTCAAATACGGCTTGCCGCAGAATTCGGTATAGGCGTGCGAAACGGCTTGCGTTTGCGTGAAACTGAACAGAACAAATAGGATTCCCTCGCAAAGTGAAAGGATCACTTGCATCGAAACAGCACTTCCGTTCGATATCATAGCGACAGGGTAGGAAATATACGATTCGTAATCCATGATGTGGTTGATGCCTGCGCCGCAAATGCTTGTATATACCGCATTGACGAGCGAAACGACGCACAGCGGCAAAAGACAAAGAAACCGTTTGCGGCGCTCTTTCGTATCGGGACCGCACGCCGCCGCATAAAGAAGCACGTACGCAAGGATGTGCGGGGTCAGCGGAACGGTGTCGACCGAAAAATCGAGCAAAAAGATGATGGCAAACAGGGTCAAGAGAAAATAATGCCGAAAGGCACGGCGGTGCATACGGCACGGATTATTCAAGACGCGTTCGCGATAGAGCGAAAACAGTTCGGCGTTGAAGGTCTTATCCCGCCACAACCCGCGAAAATAGCGCGCCGTCAAAACGAGAAACCAAATACCGAGTGCCAAAATCGCGACGGTACACAGCACGACGGCATAGGGTTTGGTATCGATCAGCGAAAAGGTCGGTTTTGCGTTGTAAGAAAGGTCGAGTTCGGGGTCTTTTTGGAGGGCAAACGCTTCGGGAACAAAGGCAAGCGTGCTTTTGGC
>CAYNXA010000085.1:0-7626 GCA_964401015.1 uncultured Oscillospiraceae bacterium | reverse complement strand
GAAAAAGGGTTATATTATCACATGCCGTTGTCAAAAATGCGGCGCTTTGCGCCGAAACCGCGCTGCGCTGAAATTCGGTGCGAAAGACAAATTGCCCGATGAACAATACGACGATTTGGAGAAGATCATTCGTTTGACGGTGCGGCAATAGGACGGTTTTGCGAAAATACCGAGCGGTTTGCGGTCGGTACTTGCAATCGCCTGCATGATTGCTTTTTTGGAAAAATCCTTTGCGAGAATTTTTCTCTTTTGCTTTCCCGTGGGAAAAGTGGCGTTCCCCGTGTGTTTTCGCCACTTTATTGCGAAAGTTGACACGACGAACAAAAAAAGGTATAATGAAAGCGAAACAAAATCATTGCGAAAGGAACGTGCCATCATGAAAAAAATTCGCTTTGCGACGGCGTTGTTACTTACAATCGTAACGGCTTTCGGAGGTATTTCGATTTTTGCTTCCGTTTCCGTTGCCTTTGCCGCCGAAGTCGACGTTATTACCGTTTTTGTCGATAACCGAGAACTTTCGTGCGATGCGCCGCCGTTTATTGAAAACGGCCGTACCATGGTACCCATGCGCCGAATTTTCGAGGCGCTCGGTGCCGAAGTGAAATGGAACGGCGCAGATCAAAGTATTCTCGCCGTCAAAGATAATACCGAAATATCGCTACGTATCGGTGATGCGACCATCGGACGGAACGGTGAAAACGCGATCATGGACGTTGTACCGCACATCGTAAACAATACGACATTCGTTCCGCTTCGCGCCGTGTCGCAAAGCTTGGACGCGTCGGTGATTTGGTTCGGTCAAACGCGCAGTGTTTATATCGATTCCGAGGAACGGTATGCGCAAGACTATGCCGAGGCGGCAAAGCTGTATTTCGCGGCAATCGTGCCGGCAGGGTATACGAAGATCGAAACGACCGATACGGTACCGCCGTATGAAAGCATTTGCCTGTACGGCAAAAATGCCGCCATACAGACCGTGAACGATACGGTATATCTTGTTTTTGAAACCGAATCTTCACCCACCGAAAGTGCCGCGGTGCGAATCGGCGAAATCGATGAAACCGACGCGGATCGGTTGCATGAAATGCTTGATGGAAAGACGATTTCGGTGGCGGGTACTTACGTCGGACTGCCCTATGAACAGCCGATTCCGACGCTGTATTGGGCGCAAATTTGGGTTTTCGAAACGGATACCGATTATACGTCGAACGAGCTTCTTTACCCCGATCTTTTACGCGTGAACGATACGGTGACGCTGTATGACGAAAACAATATGCCGTGTGATGTGCGCGCCACCCGTTTGTCGGAGTATTTGGAAAACGGTTGGGACGAAGAACCGCTTGTCGTATTGTATGCACCCGACGGCGACAGCGTTTGCGTTCCTCAAGAGGATGTGGCGCTCTATCGGGAATTCGGTTGGTATACCGAACCGACAGTCTTTGTCTATGCGCCGGACGGCAGGGAACTTGCCATTCCGGCCGAAGAGACCGCAGCCTATCAAGCGGTGGGGTGGTATACTTTCCCCGTGATGACGGTGTATGCCGCCGACGGACGAAGCGAAGTGATCGCATGCGACGATTTCGATGCCTATTCCGCTGTCGGTTGGTATGGCAGTTATGAGGAAGCTCGTCTTGCGTCGGGCGCGTATTCTTACACAAACGGAAGTACCTACGAAGATACCTCCCATTCGCAGAACACGCGCGGCTTGTATCGAACGCCGCATGGCAAATGTTATCATTTTGACCCCGATTGCGGCGGAAAAAACAGTTATCCGATCTCTTGGAGTCAGGTCGGCTCGTTGCGCCCGTGCCAAAAGTGTGCGCGATAAAATCGGTCACGCCAAGAGCCAAAAGCACCGAAAACAGAAAAGTAAAAAGAGGAAGAACCTCGGTAAGGTTCTTCCTCTTTTCGGTCGTATGACCGAAAATCACCGTTTGGCGGGATTCTCGGACGAAACAAAAGAATATTTGCAGTAAAAAGGGCATTTATCCTTGTCCGTTTTTCGGAAAAAGCGAAAAACCGTTTGCACGAAAAAATGCTCAAGCCTCGTCGGACGGAAAGCGGATTCCGTTTTGACGGCGAATCGCATCGATGACAAATAGGGCGTCGCGGCTGACGGCAAGTTCAGCGCGGTAATCACGCCGCCGATCGATACAATCGTAAAAAGCTTCCAATTCGAAAACCATATTGTTTTCGGTCGGAACAAAGCCGCTTTTTTGCGGTGCACCGCCTTTCGGTACAAATGTCACGTCCGATATTTTCGAAAGAGCTTTTCCGAATTGAACCTCGCCGTTCTCGCCGCGAATTACGCTCGGCAACGACGCTTCGGTGATTTTGGAATAAACGATCAGCGCCGACAAATCGCCGTAATCCAAGATCGCTTCGCCTTGCCCCTCGAATCCGTTTGGCAACTTTGTCGAACGGGAAAGTACACCTTGCGGTCTGCCGAACAGGCGAACGCACATGTGAATCGGATATACGCCGATATCCATGACCGCCGCATTGGAAAGTTCGGGCGAAAAGGCGTTTGTCATAATGCCGTTTTTGAAACGGTCGTAGCGTGAGGAATATTGGGAATATTCGAACCGAGCATGACGGAGTTTCCCGCACCGAGGCAAAAGATCGACGACCGTGTTAAGCGCCGGGTCGTAAGCGGGACGCATGGCTTCCAAAAGCACCTGATCCGCTTTTTTGGCAATGTTCATCAAGGTTTCAAGCTCGCGCTCACTTGTCACGATCGGCTTTTCGCACAAAACATGCTTGCCGTGCTCCAACAGCGCTTTCGATTGCGGAAAATGGCAAAAATTCGGGCTGGCAACATAGGCGGCATCGAACAGAGCGGAAGCGCAAAAAGTTTCGAAATCACAAAATACGGTGGAAATCCCGTGTTTTTTCGCAAAGGCGTTTCCGGTTTCCTCGTGGCGGGAATAGACCGCCGAAAGAGTAATGCCGCATTGCTTTGCGGCATCGCACAGTTGATCGCTGATAAAATTGGTTCCGATAACACCGAGACGCAGATGGCGGTCGGAAAGCGACGGAATGATAGCGGACATACGCTCCTCCTTGTTTGTTTCGGTTTTGGTTGCTTTTTCGAAAAACAGTTCACATACGATTCGTCACCGATCGATACGAATCTTTTATTCGGCATAGACGGTAACGTCGATAACCATACTGTTGACCAGCGCATGCGTGCCGAAATTCGGCTTGTAAGCGTCGACTTTCACCATGGCGGCATAGCTGCCCGCCGATGAAAACGATTGGAAAAAGGTGACGTTTTCGACTTTATTGCCCGCCCCGAGAAGCGGAGAAATATAGATCGCTTCACCCGTGTCGCGACGGTTCAGCGTGACCCGTAAAAGGCAGTCGTTTTCTTCGGGGTTATGGAACGAAAAATCGTTTGTTTTTTTCGCGATGTTGTAATGAATATCGTTGCAATGGGGAATCAAAATCGAAAGTTGCGGTTCTTCTTCCTCGTTCGCATCGGTACTTTCGGCGTTGCCTTCGACAAAAACTGTCGAATCGGCAGGGGGGAGCGGATGACTTTCCCGACAGAAGATCAACCCGATCGCAAGAAACAAACCGAGCAACATGGTGAAATATTGCAAAATGCTTTTCAAAAGGCGAGCGGCGGTATACGCATGCATAGCGGGAATCACCGTCCTTTCCGAAAAAAACGCAAGATCGTATTCCGTTACGTTGCGTAAGCGGATCGGTGTCTGTCGAACCTTTGCGTTTGTTGATTTTGCCGTGCTGCCGTACCGTGTCGAAACGGCGGCATGTCGGCAAGATGCCGAAAATCGCTTACAGTTCGCCCGCCAATACGCGACGGCGGGTATTTTCGACGTCGGCTACGTACAGACGGTACCATGTGATAAGGGTCATGATATTCCAAAGCGGTTTGTAATTGTCTTTTTCGCCTTTGCGGTGCTGTTCGAGCATGGCAAGGACGGCGTTTTTGTCGATAAATTCATCGGCATAGGGCGAGGTGATGATATCGCGCGCCCAGTCATACAGCTCGTTCTTCAGCCACAAACGGACCGGAACGGGATAGCCGAGTTTGGGACGCATGACGGTTTCTTCGTTCAAAAGATCGCGGAACGCGTGACGCAGAATGTATTTGGTCGTGCCGTGCGACAGCTTGTCGCCGCGTGTCAGATCTTGCGCCGCCGCAAAGACTTCTTTGTCGAGATACGGCACACGCACTTCCAAAGAATTACCCATCGAAAGACGGTCGCCCTTGACCAAAATATCGCTTTTGAGCCAGGTGTTCAGGTCGCAATATTGCATTTTTGTCAAAACGCCGGCATCTTGTACACGGGCATAGATCGGAGCGGTACGCTGAGCAAAGCAAACGTCGGGATTAAACTTTTTGTAGAACGCTTTCTTTTCTTCTTCGGTGAAAACGAAAGCGTTGCCGACAAATCGCCCTTCGATCGGCGAAATATCGCGCATGAGAGTGTGCTTACCGAGTGTTCCCTCGGGAAGCATTTTTCCGAAATTGTACACCAGCCGTTTCAATCCGTTCGGAAGCGAGCAAAGATAGCTTGTCGGAATCGAATCGTTATACATTTTGTAGCCGGCGAACAGCTCGTCCGACCCCTCACCCGACAAAACGACTTTGACATGGCGTGCCGCTTCGCGGCTGATGAGGTAAATGGCAACCGTCGAGGGGTCCGCCATGGGCGAGTCGAGATGATAGATCACGCGCTCGTAATTGTCGAGAAAATCCGAAAGCCCCGCTACCAACTTGATGTGGTCGATATCCAAATGTTCGGAAATGCCCGAAGCGTTTTCGATTTCGGAATATTCTTTGACGCCGAAAGCGACGGTAAAGGCTTTTATGCCGGGGCAAAGTTTGGCGGCAACTGCCGTGATGACCGCCGAATCGATACCGCTGGAAAGAAAACTGCCGAGCGGCACATCACTTAACATATGGTATTCGACGCTTTTGGTCACCGCGTCACGCAGACGCTTTTCTTTTTCGTCGAACGAAATGCGCTTGTTGGGGGTGAAATGCGGATTGAAATATTCGACAGTGGTGGTTTTCATCGATGAATCCACGATCGCATAATGCCCGGCGGGTAAAATTTTGATATCGGGAGTGATTGTGTCGGGTTCGGTGACATATTGGAACGTGAAAAAGCTTTGCAATGCTGCGTCGTCGACCGTATAACCGTCTTTCAAATCGGGATCGAACAAAAATGCCTTAAATTCCGAAGAAAAGGTGATGCTGTCGGTCGAAGCACGATAATAAAAAGGCTTGATACCGAACGGGTCGCGTCCGAAGAACAATTTCTTTTCGACGTTATCGTAGATCACGATGGAAAACATACCGCGCAACTTTCGGATAAAGCGAGGTCCCTCATCGTGATACAGGGTCAGGATCGTTTCGATCTCGGAACGGGTCGTAAAGGTGTAGCCTTTGTCCGAAAGCGCTTTGCGCAATTCGAGGTAGTTGTATATTTCGCCGTTGAAAATGCCGACGTAGCGACCGTCAAACGCCGTAAAGGGTTGTACGCCCGCTTCCAAATCGATAATGCTCAATCGCCGAAAAGCGAAAGCGTAATTTTCGGAAAAATAGGTTTTGCAGTCGTCGGGTCCGCGATGACGGATCGCCTGTGACATATTTTCGATCGATGTTTTGTCTTGCTCGGTGATGCCGAGCTTACGGTATAATCCCGCAAATCCGCACATAGTCACTCTTCCTTTTTGTATAGATGTAGGGCTTTTTTCGATATTTTTCGCCGAGAAGCCGCCCAAGCGTTCGACGGGTCTTACGTAAACGGTTTCGGCTGATAAAAAGATCGCCGAAAATCAACTTTCATTGTAGCACAGAATTGCAAAAAAATCCTCTCTTCCCGAAAAAATTTATAAATAATTCATATTTTTTTCGCTGACGCATGCTATAATATAGGCGAGGAACTGTTCGCTGTTCGAACAGTCGCATTTGAAACGGAAAAAGCAAAATTACATATACTGAAAATAAAAGACGGAGGGATTTTGTATGAAAAAGTTTTTTGCCATTCTCGGCGGTATCGTTGCCGCGACTTCGGTCATTGCCGTTGCGGCGGTTATTTTGAAGAAGATCAAACTCAGCTTTTGTATCGAAAGTGCTGCCGACGATGATTTCGATTTCGAATCGGACGGCGCGGACGATATTTCGATTTCGATCGACGACAGTATCCCCGATGAGGACGATCCCGACGAACCGGATGACGCGGAAGCGACGGAAGCGTAAGGAGACACTCGAATTTTGCTTTTCGAAACCGCGGTTTTTTCGCGGTGGGTGTTTTGCGGTCTTGCATCGCTTTTTCGAAAACAAAACGCAGTGCGGAGAAACGGAGTTTCTCCGCATTTTTTTATGTCGGAAGAATCTTGAAAGGGTACAAAAAACGTTTTTTCGAAAAAAATCGCTTTTGCGATTGACTTTTTGATCGTATTCGTATATAATCGCATTCGTATATAGTATTCTTGGCTTGCGGCAGAATGTGCCGCATGAACCGAAAATAAAGAAGAAACGGCGAGGAATATGAACATGAAACACAAAGTGCTGAAACGATACCCTTTGGGCAATCCGAAAAGAGTTTGGCGACAGGATAATTTCATTTTGTCGACTTTTCAATGCCAAGCCGAAAGCATGCGCCAAGCAATCGAAAATTTGAAAGAAGCGGGATTTACCATGCTGGAACTAGGTTGGGCTACGCACGATCAAGCGGAAGAAGCGGTGCGCCTTTGTGAGGAACTGGACATCCAGCTGATTTTTCAGGATTTTACACGCTTCGGCGGCATGCAGGAAAATCACATAGAGCGTAAAATCACGATACGTGACGCGCGCAATGTCGTAAACGAAATGCGACCGTGGAAGAATACGATCGGATATTATGTTTGGGACGAACCGTATCGTGACGAAGAACTTGCCGAAGCGCGTCGTCAAATCGACTTGTTTGTGTCGGAAGATCCCGAAAAGATTGCCTTTTCCTGCGCTATTCCGAGCTATAATACCTTGTATACGTGGGAAAACGGTGAATTCCCTGCCTACTTGCGGCGTTTTGCCGACACGGTGGAACCGCCGGCGCTGTCGCTTGATTATTATCCGATCAATACCGAAAATCGCTATTCGAAAGAATCTCAACTGGACGATTCGTTGATGTGGTGCGATCTTGAAATGATGCGGAAAGTTTGCCGAGAAAAGCAAATGCCGTTGTGGTTTTATCATCAGACATGGGATCGCTTTTCGTGCGGGCATTTTGTTTTTTCCATGGCACGTATGATGATGTACGCTGCCGTTATGTACGGTGCAAAAGGATTGCAAAATTTTTCAGCGATGCGTTCGGTGCTGGATGAAGCGGGAGGACGAGGCGTCTTTTTCGAAGAAACGCGAAAAATCAATACCGAATTTCGCAAACTCGGCAATACGCTTATGGCTCTGGAAAGCCGATTCGTTTTTCATGCGGACGATCTGTTGCCGAACTGTCCGTATACCGAGGGGCTTTCCGATGACATCGGCGAAAGCACCGTGCTTTGCGGAAATTTGCCGAAGCGTGTATCGGTCGGTGAGCTGTGCGATGCATACGGAAATACGTATCTTTTGGTACTTAACCGTGATTGGGACAAGGAAACGAAAGT
>CAYNXA010000084.1:0-7629 GCA_964401015.1 uncultured Oscillospiraceae bacterium | reverse complement strand
GTCGATGACAAGATCGACTCCGTTTTCTTCAAAGACCGATACGATGTCGGTTTTTTTCGTATTGACGATGAGATCCGCACCGACTTCGCGAACGGCGTCGGCTTTTTCATCGCTTCGAACGGTGGCAATGACTTTGGCACCGTAGGCTTTGGCAAGTTGCGTCACGGCAATGCCGATTCCCGACGCGCCCGCGAACACCAAAACGGTGTCGCCTTTTTGCAATTTCCCCTCACCGAAAAGATTCAAGTAAGCGGTAGCGTATACTTCGGGGAGCGCGGCACCGACCGTATAGGAAATTTCATCAGGCAGACGCATGAGCGTCGTGTAATGCGTCGTGATATATTCGGCATATCCGCCGCCGCCCACCAAGGCGGCAACGCGATCGCCGATCGAAAAGCCGTCGGATTTTGCTTCGTCGCTTATTTCGACGATCTCACCCGCAACTTCGAGTCCGGGCCATTCGGGCCAACCGGGCGGCGGGGGATAGGTCCCGTGACGTTGCATAACGTCGGCACGGTTGACGCCCGACGCGTGAATTTTCAAGATAACGTCGCCGTTTTTCATCGTCGGAAACGCGACGTCGGCAAGGACAAGCGTTTCGTTTTGAATGGTTGCGGCTCTCATGTTTTTTTGCATAATATACTACTCCTTGATCGATAAAACCGTAATAAAACGGCAATAAAAGCGATGTCGGTCGGAAGAACCGTTTATTTCACACCGCAAGCGGCAAGCAAAACGCGGTGCAGGTTGCGTTCGTATTCGTAATCAAACGGATTTTTCGCTTCTCCGTCTACATAAGACGCGAAAGCGCGGTACATGGCGTCGTATCGACCGTGAACGGGGGAAGTATGACGATCGCCCGCAATGCTCCAATTGCTGAAGCCTTCCGCGTAAAATTCGCGCACACCGGTGGTTTGCGGCGAGAGAAGTTTCGAATCTTCGGCGTACCATTCGAGCGGACAAATTTCGACCGTTCCTTTGGTGCCGACCACGACGAGCTGACGGCGTTCGAAGCCACCTTGTTCGATTGCCGTGCTTTTGGCAAACGACAGACCGTTTTTATACTTGAATACCGCCATGCCGAAATCGTCGGCGGTCGTTCCGTCGAGGTGCGACGAACAGCTCAGGGGAAGTATTTCTTCGGGTTCTCCCATGATCGAATAGACGAAATCGACCATATGACAGCCGAGAAAATACAGCATACCGCCGGGATAATTGCCCAGCCAATTGCGCTTTTCGATTCCGTGTGCGCAGTTCATTTGTGCTTCGACCGACAAAATTTCTCCGAGTTTGCCGTCGGCAATCTTGCGCTTCAAGGCGAGAACTTCGGGGTTGTAGCGATACATATAACCCGTATGGAATACAAGATTTTTCTCTTTTACAAGGTCGATTAAACGGTCGAATTCGTCGCCGTCGATGCCGCCGGGTTTATCCATTTGAATATGTAGCCCGCGTTGTGCCGCAAGGAGCGCGTATTTCGTCAGGGCACGGTCCTCGGTTTCGATACAAACGGCGTCGAGTTCGGAATTGTTCAGAATTTCTTCAAGGGTCAGTTTCGGTACGCAGTTGTATGTGGATTTTTGCCCCTCATAGGAAAACATGGGAAGATTTCCCGCATCTTCGGGGACGACGCAGTAGCCGATAAGTTCATAAAGATCGTTTTGGCGTTTTAAGGTTTCCAAAGCCGCCGACGCATGGTCATGCCCCGCGCCGATCTGTGCGATTTTGATTTTTTTCATAACGAATATCCTCTCAAAAAAATCTTTTGAAATTTATGTTTTTTCCTTTTATGGTATGCTATGCAAACGGCAAATTACGAAAGATTGTGTGCAAGAATGTAGGCGTCCATGCGCTCGTCGGTGTGACTCTTTTGCCAAACACCGTCAAGACTTTCGGGCAGACCCGCAAGTTCGCGGCACAGTCCCTCGCGCAGGGGCATAAGCTCCGACTGCTTCATACCCGTAATGTTCAAAATCTTCGAATTGTCCATTACGCGGTCAAACATGCGGTCGTATTCGAGTTGATAACGGCTGAACGGCAAATAGGCTGCGTCGGGCGAAACGATCGCCAAATAGTCCTCTTTGTCGATCTCCGCATATTTCAGTCCATACAATTCGCCGTATATTTCGGCGATCTCACGCCAACTGTTGTGTTCGGCGGTGGTTACGCTGTACGTTTCGCCGAAAGCGTTTTTGTTAAACAGCAAACGGGCAATCATAACGGCAACATCGCCTGCCCAACTCATGGTTGCCCGAACATCGAGCGCTTGTTTGGGCAAAAGAACGGTTTTTCCCGCTTTGGTACGCGGCAAAAACGACTGCGCTTCCAAGGTCGTCAATTGGAAACGGCGCTTCGAATAGGTGATGGCGGGACGAACGATCGACCAGTTTTTGTAAGCGGAAGCGCGCATCATGTCCTCGCCCATTGCCTTATAGAGCGAATATTCACGCTTTTTGACCGCCATAAAGTCGGCATTTTTCGAAACGTCGTACAAACGCGGCGAGTTTTCGGTCGTTACGGCGTCGATTCCCGCATAAATGCGATAGGTCGACAGGAAGATATAATGTTCGGTATGTTGCAAGAACAGATCGCGGCGGGGTAAAAAGGTCTTTTCGGGATCCCAATAAACCATGAAATCGACGATCGCCGCATATTCGTTTTTCAAAAGCTCACGCAGAGCGTTGTCGTCGTAAAGATCGGCAACTATGTAACGCAGATCGGGATCTTGCAATTCGACCGTATCCAGCGATGCCACGTCGACCGCGTAGCCCATGCGAAGCAGTTCGGGCACGAGATAAACACCCATGGCGCCCGTGCCGCCGATGACGAGAATTTTCTTTTTCATTTTTTCGGTTCCTTTCAAATATTGTTTTTATTAAATAAATGCGGGGCGCTTAAAGCATACACCAATCGAATTGCAAACAAACGGGGAAATCTTTGTTTTCGGCAAGCCGTGTGAACACTTCGGTTGCCTCGGCAGGCGAATGGGTCTCGCAAATAAGCGACTTCAACGGGATTCTGCCCGCGGCGGCAAGACGCATGGCGGTTTCGATATCGTCCTTCTCGGTGAACATATGCTCGGACGATTCGACTTTCGGACGCGCCAAGGTGTGCGCACCGATGAGGGTGATACCGGGACCGTGGACTTTGCGATAATAATCGATGGTAAAATCGCTTTTTCGCGTACAACCGAGAAGCGAAACACGTCCGAAAGGCGCCATAACGTCGAGTAAGCGGTCAAGCGCTTGACCGTTTCCCGTAACTTCGGTCGCGGCGTTGATCATGCGGCCGTCGGTAAGACGGCGCACTTCGTCCTCGTAGTTCTCGCACGTTGGGTCAAGCGCGAAATCCGCACCGAGAGAAAGCGCGATCTTGCGGCGTTCGGGATTGGGGTCGGACGCGATGACGGGATAGGCTCCCGCCGCTTTTTGAAGCAGAACGGAAATCATACCCAAAATGCCGAGTCCCACCGTCATTGCCGATTCGCCGATCTCCAATCGACTCTTACGTAGAGCCGCCAACGGGAATGTGCAAATGTGAAGAATCGAACCTTCTTCGAACGAAAGCGAATCGGGCAATTTATGTACGTTGCAAACGGGGAAAATATGCAATTCGGCGTGTTGCCCCCAGCTTGTGTACACGCGGTCGCCGACGGCAAATTCGGTCACGCCCTCGCCGACCTTTTCGATAACGCCCGCACCGCTGTATCCGCATACGTGCGGAAAAGGAGTTATGCCCGCGTCTTTTTGAATGGTCGTGAGTACGCCGCCGACCAAATTGGCGCGTTCGGTTCCCGCGCTGACGGTGGTCACGGCGGTGCGTACCAATACGTGCCCCGCGGGCGGATCGGAAACGTTCCGTTCGAGAAGTTGCGCCACGTTCGGCGAAACGAAAGAAATGTAACGGCTTGTCATAAAAAACAGTCCTCCTTTATGCAGTACCGCCCGAATCGGCGGCAAGGTGTACGATTTGCGACGAATGGAGCGAAAAAACGCATAAGCCGAATTTGGGGAGCGGAAACGTTTTTCCCCACTCTCTGCCTGTATTATAGCTTGAAAAAACCGAAAAGAAAAGACACGATTCTACGAAAAAAGGGTACGATTCTATGATTTTTCGGTATACGCATCGGTTTTTCTTCATAAATATAGAGCAAATTGGCGAAACCGATCTTGATACGAAAAAGGGGAAAATTCTATGTACGCTTCGATTCGACGGCTCTTTCTCGCAACGTTGCTCCTTTTGCCGCTGTTTTGCGCTTGTGCGACCGACCGTTCGCGCGATCGCCTTGCCGATTCGCTTTTCGAGGATTATCGCGCCGAGATCGAATATGAGTTTTCGAACGAAAACGGCGAACTTTTCGGAAGTGCGGAAGTGACCAAAAAAGACCAAACGGTCTTGTCTTTCGATTCGCCCGAACTTTTGGCGGGCGTCACGGCGGAAAGCGACGAAAGCGGCGCACTCGATACGATCACGTTCCATTATTACGGAATGCGTGTGCCTCTTCCGAGCGGATCGCTTTCGAAGATCAACGCCTTGCTTTCGCTCTTTTCCGACCATGCCGCAACGGCGGTCGTCGGACTTCCCGAAGAAGAATTTCACGATGTTCCCGATTCGAACGAAAACGCGGATACCTCACGCTCCGCAAGACAAAAATCTTGTACGATTGCCTTGCCGAACGACGTAACGGCGGAAATTTTCTTCGACCCGACCGACGGAAAACCGCAGGCTTTTTCGGTATACGGCGGTGAAAACACGATAAAGGTTCGCGTAAAAAGTTGGCAATCGCTTCCGTCGGAGCTTGATTCGGAGCCGTCTGCCCAACTCGACCGTGAGCCGCCCGTTTGAAATCGAAAGAAAAAGAAAAAAGAAAAACGGGAAAGGCGTCGATTACAGAAAATCACGCATTTCGGCGTAGGAAATGTCGCCGTGTACCGCTTTGTTCAGCGCGTAGCCGAGCATACGTGAAATGCTTTTGATAGCGGAAGCGCAATTTTTCGGCGCGACGTAATAATCTTCGCCGACAAGCTCTCGCAAACGCTCTTTTTGTTCCCGACCGAGCGAGTCGATCTTTACCCCGCCGATCGAAAAAGCATCGGACAGAAGCGACGACGAATTGACCACCGTCGGCACGCCGATGGCGATGACAGGCACTCCCAATGTTTCGTAAGAGATCTCGGCACGCCGATTGCCGACTCCCGAACCGGGACAGACACCGCTGTCGGTGATTTGAACAGCCGCCGCAAGGCGGGACAATTTTCGCGAGGAAAGCGCGTCGACGGCGATCACGGCGGCGGGATGAATATCGTCGGCGATTCCTCTTATGATCTGTGCCGCCTCCACCCCGGTGTTACCGAACACGTCGGGAATACACGCGGCGGTTTCGCAAAAAGAAAATTTCTCGAAAAGTTGCGGCGCCGATTGCTTGATATGACGCGTTACGATAAAATTGCGAACCGTTTCGGCACCCACCGCGTCGGCAAGTACGGCGGGATTGCCCAATCCCGCCAGCAAGATCGCGCCGCTTTTGTCGGAAATACGTTCCAAAAAATGTCCGATCCGATCGGCACACACGTCGCATTTCTTTTCGAAAGTCGCCGTATCGTATAACAGCGTGCTCCCGATTTCGAGGGTGACGTATTCGCCGCATTTTCGTCCGCTTGTACGTTCGCCTCTGTCGTCGGTGATCGAAAGGTGGGCAATCGGCGTGCCGTCGATCGAATAAAATTCGCTTTTTATGCCCTCTTGCTCACAGATCGAGCTTGCCGAACGTTCGCTGCTTTCGTCGGCAAGGTCGGTTTTACAGTTAAAAAATGCCAAATTATCCATGTTATCCTCCGCTTTTTCGAAGTTTTTTCGAAAAAAATCAAAAAAAATCGCATTTGCTATTGAATTATTCAAAAAAATGTGGTAAGATTATCGGGTGTATGAGAATACGACCATAATCGTATGGTATCTTTATCAGGGAGGTGGACAGTTTGCCGAATATCAAGTCTGCAAAAAAGCGCGTTAAGGTTACAAGCTCCAAGACTCTTAAAAATCGTATGTTCAAGACCATGTACAAGACGACTCTTAAGAAGTTCGAAACAGCTGTGGCGGAAGGCGATAAGGCAGCCGCAGAGGTTGCATACCGTAATGCAGTAAGCGTTCTCGACAAGGCAGCAAGCAAGGGTATTATCCATACCAACGCCGCTGCAAGAAAGAAGAGCCGCTTTACCGCAAAGCTCAACACGCTTTAATTCCGGCGCGGTAGCATGACCGCGCGGACGTATTCCGCACGGTTTTTTATACCAATTCGAATTGGGAGATATTTTCCGCTTTCACGGAAAATATCTCTTTTTACTATCCGCGCGTCCGAACAACAAGTCGTCGAGGCGCAACCCTTCGTTGTCTTTCATGATTTTGATGAGCAACTTTGCTTTTTCGAGAGAGGCGCCGTATGACGCATCGTCTTGCCCGCGCAGATAACCGAGCGTTTCGGTGCAGGTACACATAAGTTCGTTCAAGGACCCTTGCGGCAAGATCAGATACAAATAGTATTTGCTCGTTTCGAGCCGATCGGACAATTCTTCGACTGCCTTTGCGGCGAGTGTCGGGTCGGCACGGTCGGGAAAGGAATCCAGATCGTCAAGCAAAGCGTCATAAACGCGATTTGCCGTCACGGCATTGCCGATGACGGCGGCCAATACCGAACAGGAAAGAATAAGCGCAAACAAAAAACTTTTCACGCGTGACCCTCCTTTTTCTTCTTGTTGTTTTTGTCGACGGCTTTCGGAATCAAAATTTTGTCCCCACCGCCGTTCGCGGCAAATAAAAGAATCCCGTCGGGCAAATGGGGCGCGATCGCCTTGTTTAACCACCGTCGATCTTTGTTTAATTGTCGCAAGCCGTGCTCGTTGACTTTTCCGTCGACGATCAAGATCGTATCGGGATCGGTCTCTTCCGCATTCAAAGCAAGATCCGCCACCGTTGCCGGTCGATAGGCGGCTTTCGGAACAATGCTGAATTTTCCGTTCGGCTCCAAAAAAACGTATTCCGCTTCGCGCAGGGACGTAAGCCCGTTGGTGCGAAGCTCTACCAAAAGCTCTTTCACGGTAATGCGCGAATCGATCAAAGCTTGTTGATTCAAAACACCTTTTTCCACCAAAACGGTCGGCACACTTTCCAAAAAGCGTTGGGCGGCGTGTGATTTCAACGAAATGTACGAAAGAATCACTTCGGCGGATATAATGACAATGAGCGGAATCAAACTGTATGCCAGCGGAATGGTACGGTCGGAAATCGGCAGCGCGGCAAGTTCCGATAAGATCATGGCGGTGATGAATTCGGAAATTTGCATTTGTCCGAGCTGACGCTTTCCCATGATACGCATGAAAATCAAAACGATGGCGTACATAAAGGCGGTTCGAAACAAGACGGTCAGCATAAAAATTCCTCCCGATTCGGAAATACGGCATGAAACGGCATGAGGATAGTGTGCCGCAAATCGGAAAAACTATACCGAAATGCACAAAAAAGAACCGAAAAGCACTAAAATCGCTTTTTTCGAAAAAATCCGAAAAAAATTGAAAAAAGCACTTGACAAACGGGAAGGGATTTGGTATACTATTAAAGCTGTCAGCGCGAGCGACC
>CAYNXA010000083.1:0-7849 GCA_964401015.1 uncultured Oscillospiraceae bacterium | reverse complement strand
AGCTTTTGCAACGTGTCGGTCTGGGCGACAAACTGGATTTGTATCCTTGTCAGCTTTCGGGCGGTCAACAGCAACGTGTGGCAATCGCCCGCGCTTTGGCGCTCAATCCCGAAATTTTGTTTTTCGACGAGCCGACAAGCGCCCTTGACCCGCTGCTTACAAACGAAGTGTTGAACACCCTGAAAGAACTTGCGGCGCAAAACATGACTATGGTCATCGTGACCCACGAGATGAAATTTGCACGCGAGGTTTCGACCCGCGTCATTTATATGGACGAAGGAAGAATTTTGGAAAGCGGCACCCCCGAAGAAATTTTCGAACATCCGCAAAACGAAAAGACCCGCGCATTTTTGTCGGGCATTACACAATGATTTTTTCGGCAACACAAGAAGGAGACAGACAGAACCATGAAATCCCTTGCGGTTTATTTGAAACAGTACCGAAAAGAAAGCATACTGGCGCCGCTGTTCAAGCTTTTGGAAGCCATCTTCGATCTTTTGGTACCCTTAGCGGTAGCGAAAATGATCGATGCGGACAGTTCCGCCGACGGGAAACGTACGATATACCTGTATTTCGGTATTTTGATCGTCATGGCGATCGTCGGACTTTCCTGCTGTCTTGTCGCGCAGTATTTTGCGGCAAAAGCAAGTGTCGGATTCGGCGGCAAACTTCGACAGGCGCTTTTCGATCACATACAGCGTTTTTCCTTTCGCGAAATCGACTCGCTGGGCAGTGCAACGCTTATCACCCGTTTGACCGGTGATGTCAATCAAGTGCAAACCGGCGTCAATATGGGTTTACGACTGTTGCTTCGCAGTCCGTTTATCGTCCTCGGCGCTATGGTCATGGCATTTACCATCGACGTTCGCAGTGCATTGGTATTTGCCGTTACCATTCCGATTTTGTTTATTGTCGTTCTCGGCATTATGCTCATCAGTATTCCCTTGTTCGGCAAAGCGCAAGTCGGGCTTGACCGCGTGACCGAACAAACGCGGGAAAATCTTACGGGCGTTCGCGTTATCCGTGCTTTTTGTCGAGAAGCCGAATCGGTGGAAGAATTCGAAGCAAGCAACCGCGCGCTTACCAAATTGAATCTTTTCGTCGGTCGCCTTTCGGCGCTGATGAATCCGCTCACCTATGTGCTCATCAATATTGCGACCGTCGTTTTGATACGTGTTTCTTCGTTGCGTGTCTTTTCGGGTGACTTGCCGCAAGGACAGGTAGTGGCGCTTTACAACTATATGTTGCAAATCATCGTCGAATTGATAAAGCTCGCGTCGCTCATCATCACCCTCAATAAAGCACTCGCTTGTGCCAAACGAACGGCAAAAATTCTCGCGATCGAACCGAGCATGACATATCCCGACGCCGACGCCGATTCGGGCAAAGAAGCCGCTCCCGCCGTCGAATTTCGAAACGTATCGTTTACCTACGATAACGCCGGTGCCGAGAGTCTGTCCGACATTTCCTTTTCGGTTCGGCGCGGTCAAACCGTCGGTATCATCGGCGGTACGGGCAGCGGAAAATCGACCCTCGTACAGCTTATCCCGCGTTTTTACGATACAACCGTCGGCGATATCTTACTCGACGGCATACCCGTTTCAAGCTATTCGCAAAAAACTTTGCGAAAAAAAGTCGGTATCGTTCAACAGCGCGTTATGCTCTTTAAGGGCACGGTGCGCGACAATCTCAAATATGCCGATCGAAATGCCACCGACGAACAGTTGTGGAACGCTTTGGAAATCGCGCAAGCCAAAGAAACCGTCGAAAGCAAGACCGGAAAATTGGGCTTTATGCTGGAGCAAAACGGTCGCAATCTTTCGGGCGGTCAACGCCAACGACTGACCATTGCCCGCGCTTTGGTCAGACGTCCCGAAATTTTGATTCTCGACGACAGCTCAAGCGCACTCGATTACGCCACCGATGCGGCATTGCGCGGTGCGATTCGAAATTTGGCGGGCGAAACGACGACCTTTATCGTTTCGCAACGCATTGCAACCGTCCGAAACGCCGACAAAATTCTCGTATTGGATAACGGAAAATTGTGCGGTTGCGGCACACATGACGAACTGATGAAATCTTGTGAGATCTATCGCGGAATTTACGATTCGCAATTTCCCGTTCAAAAAGCCGAAAGCAAGGAGGAAAAGGAATAATGGCTGTCAAAAACGAAAAATCCGTTTCCGCTCTCTCGACGCTTCACCGTTTGCGTCCGCTTTTGAAAAAGCGTATACCCGCTTTGGTATTCGGTATTCTGCTCGCCGCCGCGTCGGTCATCTTGCAATTGTATGTGCCGATCTTATTCGGGGATGCGATCGATCAAATTATCGACAAAGGCAACGTGAATTTCGCCGAAATGGGGCGGATTTTAGGTGTCATTCTCGTTTGCGTCGCTCTGTCGGCTTTGTTTACATGGGTCATGAATCTTGTCAACAACCGTCTGACCTACGGTATTGTCGAAGAACTGCGTTCGAAAGCGATTCGACATATCCAAAAGCTTCCCCTATCGTATCTCGACGCACACAGCAGCGGCGATATCGTAAGCCGTGTCATAGCCGATGCCGACACGCTTTCCGACGGACTCTTGCTTGGGTTTACGCAACTGTTTTCGGGTGTTATGACCATTATCGTCACACTGATCTTCATGTTTTCGAAAAATCTGCCGATCTCCTGTATGGTCGTAATGCTTACACCGTTGAGCTTTTTGGTGGCACGCTTTATTTCAGGACGCTCGTACCGTTTGTTCCGCCGTCAAAGTGAAATTCGCGGTAGGCAAACCGCGCTCATCGACGAAATGATCGGCAATCAAAAAGTCGTCAAGGCATTCGGATACGAAAGCCGCGCTTCCGAACGCTTTTCCGATATCAACGACGAATTGACAAAGGTCGGCACGCAAGCGGTCTTTTTCAGCAGTCTTACCAATCCTTCGACTCGCTTTGTCAACAACATCGTATACGCGGGTGTTGCGTTGGTCGGTGTGCTTCTCATTCCCGGCGGCAGCCTAACCGTCGGCGGTTTGAGTGTGCTTCTTTCGTACGCCAACCAATACATGAAACCCTTTAACGACATAAGCTCGGTCATCACCGAATTGCAAAACGCGCTTGCTTGCTCGGCACGCATTTTCGACCTGTTGGACGAACCCGAAGAATCCGCCGACGCGGACGGTGTGTTGAACGAAACAAAAGGGGCGGTCGTCTTGCGTGATGTCTGCTTCGGTTACGACAAAAGCCGCACACTTCTTCAAAATCTCAATCTTACGGCAACGCCCGGTATGCGCATTGCAATCGTCGGTCCGACCGGCTGTGGAAAAACAACGCTTATCAATCTTCTTATGCGTTTTTACGACATTGACAGCGGCAGTATTTCCATAGACGGACGATCGGTCGATTCGATATCCCGTCACAGTCTGCGCCAAAACTTCGGCATGGTATTGCAGGAAACATGGTTGAAATCGGGCACGGTGCGTGACAACATTCGTTTCGGCAAGCCCGATGCCACCGACGAAGAAATTCTTGCCGCCGCCGATGCGGCGCATTGCAGCCATTTCATTCATCAATTGCCGCACGGATTGGACACGGTTTTGACCGCCGATTCTCTGAGTCAAGGACAAAAACAGCTTTTGTGTATAGCTCGCGTTATGCTTTGTCTGCCTCCCATGCTGATTTTGGACGAAGCAACAAGCAGTATCGACACGCGTACCGAACTTTTGATTCAAGAAGCGTTCGACAGCATGATGAAAGGCCGCACAAGCTTTATCGTGGCGCACCGCCTTTCCACCATACGAAACGCATCACGGATCCTCGTTATGAAAGACGGCAACATCATCGAACAAGGCACGCACGACGAACTTCTTCAAAAAGGCGGATTTTACAGTACGCTTTACAACAGTCAATTTCAAGTTTCGTAAAGAAGCCCGATAAAGAAAGCCCCGAAAAATTCGGGGCTTTCTTGTTATATATGCGCTTGGTCTTTAGCGTCTTGTTTTTCCGAGACTTGCCGCTCCCATAAGACCGGCATCGTTTTTCAGCTCGGAAAAGCTTACGGGGCAATTCGCATGATAATGCTTCTTCAAAATATTTTCCAGTACGTCGACTTCGTAAGTAATGCCGCCCGCCAACACGATTTCGTCGGGGTCGAAGATATCCACGTAGTTTTGGATTCCCTCGGCAAGATACGCGCCGTACTCGTCGACGATGGTCGCCGCGTCGGTATCGTTTTCGCGAACCGCTTCGAAAATCACACGTGCGTCGAGCTTTTCACCTTTTTTGCGGCATTCTTGCACCGTACGCGACAGCGGTCCGTCGGTTTTATACGAATATTCGTTTGCGGTTCGTACCAAAGCCGTCGCCGAAGCATAGGCTTCAAAACAGCCTTTTTTTCCGCACGTGCATGGTCTTCCGTTTCGCTCAATGACCATATGTCCGAGTTCGCCCGCGATTCCGTGCGAACCGGTATACAATTCGCCGTTCAGCACCATACCGCCGCCGACGCCGGTACCAAGCGTCAGCATGACCATATTCTTCGGTTTATGCGGATTGACGATGTATTCGCCGAGCGCCGCGCAGTTGGCATCGTTCCCGAGATATACGGGAAGATTCGTAACGGTTCTTATACAGTCCCTCATGGGGAATTTTTCCAGTCCCAAATTGGACGCACCCCAAATGACACCGGGTTTTTCGTCGAAAAAGCCCGGCATTCCGACGCCGACCGAACAAAGTTCCTCGCCATATTTGTCGCACGCGTTTGCGACGATCTTTTGCAAAGTCGCGCCGAATTTTTCGGGGTCGCCTTTCGGTGTGGGAAAGCAGCCGCGTTCGATTATCGTTTCATCGCGGACGATTCCGTACTTTATCGAAGTGCCGCCGATATCGATTCCCAAATAGGTATTGTTTGCCATAATGAATAATTCCTTTGTCTCTGTATATCTTTTTTGTCTTAAAATGCTTTCCCGTCGAATAAATTTCCGCGCAGGATAACCTTGTCCAAGCTGTAATCTTTCTTCAATATCAAGAGGTCGGCTCTTTTGCCGCACGTGATACTGCCGCAATGCGAATCGATTCGCGCCGCACGAGCGGGCGTCAACGACGCCATGCGGAATGCACTTTCGGGAGCAATTCCATAATGCGCGATCGCATTTTGCGCACATTCAAGCATGGTTACCGTACTGCCGGCAATCGTTCCGTCGGCAAGGCGCGCTTTTCCGTCGCGCACATATACGGGAAGTTCACCCAACGAATATTCGCCGTCGGGCATACCGCAAGGTGCAAGCGAATCACTGACAAACAGCATGCGCTCGTCGCCCAACATACGGTACAACAAGGTCAAAACCGTGAACGAAAGATGGAATCCGTCACCGATACATTCGCAAAATATCTGCTTTTCCAGCCCCGCGCCTACGGCATTCGGGTTGCGGTGATGTAAGGGACGCATAGCGTTAAACGTATGTGTCAAGCTGTCGACACCCGCTTCGATTGCACGAATCGCCGTTTCGTAATCGGCATCGGTATGACCGAGCGAAAGACTTATTTCGGGCGAAAGCGTTCGAATAAAGTCGATCGCTCCGTCAAGTTCGGGGGCAACGCTGATACGACGTATCATATAGCCGCAAACCTCGTTAAGTTTTTTCACTTCGTCCGAATCGGGGTTGCGCAAATAGGCTTCGTTTTGGGCACCCTTGTATTTTGAGCAAAAATACGGACCTTCCAAATGGATTCCCGCAATATTGGCACCGTCGATTTTTTCGTGCGCGGCTTTTGCGATCCGTTCGACCGCCAAAAGAGTTTTTTCGCGCGAAAGAGTTTCGGTAGTGGCAAGTATGGTCGTAGTACCATGCGCCGCATAGTACCGCGTCATTTTTTCGATTTCTTTCGTATCGCGCGCACTTGAAAAATCGACACCGGCGCAACCGTGCGTATGGATATCGACAAGTCCGGGGACAATATATCGGTCGGTACAATCGAGAACCGTTTCGTCGGTTCGGTCGGAAAGGTCGGCTTTGCCGATCTTTTCGATTTCTTCACCCGAAAAGGCGATATCGCCCTTTTCAAAACGGAAAGCGTCGTTCAAGAACACACCGTTTTTCAAAATCATCCCTCGTACGCCTCCTTGTCGCAAATCACGATCACGTCGTTATGCAAATTCAAAAAAGAAGCGGGCAATGCCGTCGTGACTTTGCCGTTCAAAAGTCCGACGATCGCGTCATGCTTATTCTTTCCGCAAGCGAGCAAAACGATCTTCTTCGCCGCCAATATCGTGCCGATACCCATCGTCAACGCTTTTTTCGGAACCTGTTCTTCGGATTCGAAAAAGCGGGAATTGGCACGAACGGTATCGTCGGTAAGCGCAGTCACATGTGTCTTGACTTCCAAGTTTTCGTCGGGTTCGTTAAAACCGATGTGACCGTTCTGTCCGATGCCCAAAATTTGCAGATCCACACCGTTCTCGGTTACCTTGCGCTCATACGATTCGCATTCGGCTTGCGCATCGATAGCACTTCCGTCGGGAATATGTACGGCATCTTTGGGCAAATTGATATGCGAAAAGAGATTTTCCCACATAAAAGCATGATAGCTTTGAGCGTTATCCCGATCGATCGGATAATACTCATCGAGATTGAAGGTCGTGACTGCCGAAAAGTCCAAGAGCCCGTCGCGGTACATACGGCACAGTTCGCGATACATACCGACCGGTGTCGAACCGGTTGCCAATCCCAACACGCAATCGGGCTTTACGATAATTTGACTTGCGACGATCTTTGCCGCCGCTTTGGATACTTCTTCGTAATTTTCGAATACTTGCAAACGCATGATTTTTTCTCCTTGTCGGGTTTTGTCGGTTTTAACGGGTTTGCCGATTATGACGATTTTTTTGTTGTTTTTCGTTTTTCGGAACGTTTTATTCTCCGTTTTTGTCGTTTTTTATGTCGAAAAAGCTTCGGCGGTTCGCTTTATCCGCGAGCTTCTCGCTTTGACAATACCATTATATACCAACCGTTGCCGTTTTTATTTGCATGATGTGACAAAACAATTGCACTATCACACATAATCTCTTGACTTTCCGAATTGCTTGCGGTACAATTGCTTTTGTTGAATTGTCGAAAACACACAGATTTCCGTTTTTTCGACAACAAGCTCTCGTGCCGTTTTACGCCTGTTTTTCTGCGTTCCGAACGGACGATTTCGGGAGGTTTCCGTGACAAATACGAATCAATACGTCGGCACGCGCCTGCAAAACGATATTACCGTCGACGAACTGTATACCTTGCACTATTTCGAATACTCGAAAGGATTCCGTTTCCCCGGCGAATCGCACGATTTTTGGGAAATGGTCTATATCGACAAAGGCGAAGCCATCGTGACCGCCGGCGATCGTGACATTCCCGTTTCACACGGTGACATCGTTTTTCATCCGCCGGGGCAATGGCATACGATACGGTCGGAACACGCCGCCAATTCGGTCATTTTTTCGTTTCGTTGCACATCCCCCGCGTTGCAACGCTTCTCCGACCGCAAGCTGACCGCGGGCAATTCGCAGAAAAAAATCATTTCCCGTATTCTTGCCGAAGGTATGCAATGCTTTGAGGGACCGTTCGGCGATCCCTATTCCAAACGTCTGATACGGCGACAGGACGCCCCGCTTGGGTCGGAACAGTTGATACATCAATATTTATGCGAACTTTTGATCTTATGTATCCGCGACACCGACAAATGTCTGCCCATGTCCTCGCTGAAAAGCCGAACCGCCGATACCGCATTCGACGAGATCGAAGCGTATATGCAACAAAACATCGACCGCTAGCTGACCCTTGCCGAGATTGCCGCCCATGCCAATATCAGCGTATCGACCTTGC
>CAYNXA010000082.1:0-7873 GCA_964401015.1 uncultured Oscillospiraceae bacterium | reverse complement strand
GTTTTACATATTATATGACATATTTTCAATATATATTTTTATAGAAAGTTGTTATAATTTATTATATCACAAAGTCTAAAAAAGAAAAGAGGAAAAACAAAATTATGCATAAAATAAAAAATGAAATTGCACAGAATTACTCACAAATACCTTATTGCGATGATTTATCTGTATTACATACGAATATCAGAGTACAAAACAAAACAGTTAAAAACCGTATTGCCATTCAGCCCATGGAGGGATGCGACGGTACCGCAGACGGTGCCATAGACACTCTCACCCACCGAAGATATATTCGGTTTGCTGAAAGCGGAGCGGGAATAATATGGTTTGAGGCCACCGCAATTGTCAACGAAGGGCGTGCAAACCCACGACAGCTTTATTTAACGGAAAATACATTGGACAGTTTTAAATCGTTAATCGACGATATACGCACAACCGCATACAAAGAAACTAAAACAGAACCTTTGTTGATTATGCAAGCAACCCATTCCGGCAGATATTCCAAACCCAACGGAACACCTGCTCCGCTGATTGCCTGCAATAAACCGCCTTTTGAAAAAGATAAACCGTTACCGCAGTCATCAATCGTTTCCGATGATTATTTGAAATCGTTAGAAGAAAAATATGCTCATAGCGCATATCTCGCAGAAAAAGCAGGTTTTGACGGTGTGGATATAAAATGCTGCCACGGTTATTTAATGAGCGAACTAATGAGCGCTCACTTACGAAAAGGTGCTTACGGCGGCAGTTTTGAGAACAGAACACGCTTGTATTTTCATGCAATCGAAAACGCTGCACAAAATACATCTTCTGATTTTATTATCACCTCCCGTTTCAATGTTTACGACGGTTTTTCGTACCCCTACGGTTTTGGTGTAAATGAAACAGACGGTCTTTCTCCAAACCTTACGGAACCGATTTTGGTGATAAAAACACTTCACGAAAAATTCGGTGTAGACCTGCTGGACATTACCATTGGAAATCCGTATGTAAACCCTCATGTTAATCGACCTTATCGAAACGGGTCCTACCCTTCCCCCGAAAATCCCTTGACGGGAATGGAGCGTATGTTAAAATGTACCGAAACCATATCGTCGGAATTTCCCGATATGACGCTAATCGGCTCCGCATTTTCATATGCACAAAGTGAGGGTGCAAACATTGCCGCCGGTGCAATAAATAAGAACATTTGCAAAATTGCGGGGTTTGGTCGGCAATCATTTGCATATCCGCAATTTTACCGTGATATACAGACCAATGGTGCCATGGATGACAAAAAATGCTGTATTGCCTGCGGAAAGTGTACGGAGTTGATGCGCGGTGGAAAGGTGGCGGGATGCGTAATTCGCGATCGTGAAACATACTTACCCATTTATCAATCTATCGATTAAGGAGTGTTGACAATGTTCGAACAATATGAAAACAAAGAACAAATATACAATCACATAAAAAGATTTTCTCCGGCAAAGAGTATAAATGACCGTACTTTTTGGGAAAAAGCCGCTCTTGTTTTCGGTGATAATCTTCAAAAAGAAATTACTATATACGACAAAGAGATTTTTTTACCTTTAAAAGCTTCTATGTATCGGGAATTTGTAACAAAAAAAGACCGTGAGCATTTGGAATCCGAATATATGAAACGACGCAATGCTCTTCTTGTTTACTCCGTTGCGGAAGCTTGTGAAAATAAAGGAAACTATACAGAAAAAATTATGGATCTTGTATGGATGATTTTGGAGGAAACGGATTGGGCCGTTCCCGCCCACTTTGAATACTTAATGTATACGACAGACCCTCTGCCCGACTACGAAAAAAGCTGTTTGGATATTTTTGCAGGAGAAACCGGAAAAACTTTATCATTTGTATATTTGATTTTAAAAGATAAATTAGATGCTATATCCGTAAATATTTCCAACCGAATAAAAAAGGAATTGGAAAAACGTATTTTGCAAAACTATCTTGCACATACAGATTACTGGTATTTGGGGTTAGACCCCAATGCACCCCCCAACAATTGGAATCCTTGGATAAATGTAAATGTGTTGTTTGTTGCTCTATCTATTTGCACGGACAAACAAACTTTAACAGAGATCGCATATAAGGTGATGCTTACACTTGACCGCTATTTGAGACTCGTTCCAGCAGACGGTGCGTGTGACGAAGGTCCCGCATATTGGGAGAAAGCCGGTGCAGCCGCAATAGAATGTATGTATTATTTGTCGTGTATGACCGACGGTTGGGTCGATGTTACACAAAACGAAAAAATCAAAAACATTGCAGAATTCTTTACAAACGCTTATATTTCTCACAATCGTTTTATTAACTTTGCAGATGCCTCCTCTGTATTGGAAATGGATTATGGTTTTCTGTATCACATAGGAAAAACGGCTAACTGCAAACCACTAATGGAATATGCAAAAAAAGTTTTCAAAGACTATAATACTCCTGCACCTTTGCCGCAAATTATGAAACAGTATTTTTATAATATCACCTATTATGATGATGTACAAAATTCCGAAAGCGCTTTTTGCGCAAAAAAAGAATTGTTTTTGGAAAGCCTTTCTTTCCTTTCCGTAAGGCAACATATTCAAGATGACAACGGACTCTTTTTTGCCGCCAAAGGCGGACATAACAGCGAAAGTCACAACCACAACGATGTAGGAAATTTTATGGTTTATAAAAACGGACAACCTTTTTTAATTGATGCCGGCGCAAGGGTTTATGATGCAAACACCTTTAATGGCAAGACGCGTTATACCTTATGGAATAACATCAGCGCATACCACAATGTTCCGACCATAAACGGGCACAATCAGCACGAAGGTTTGAATTATTGTGCGAAAAATGTACAATACAAAACAGATGATGAAAAGACCATATTTTCATTGGATTTAGCCGATGCATATGAAAACAAACAAGATATAAAAAAATGGATACGCACTTTTGTTTTTGATAAAACGCAGGGTACATTGTGTATTACAGAAGATTACTCTTTGGTTTTTGCCGAAAGCATTACATTGAATTTTCTTGCTTGTAAACCATTTTTGATAACTGATGACGGCATTATAATAAACGGAGAAAAAAATACATCTTTGTATATTCACATAGATACAAAAGCTTTCGACACAGAAATAACCACAATTCCAGTTACGGACAAAAAATTAAAAATCTCGTGGCAAGATAATTTATATCGCTTACAGCTAAAAGTGAAAAATGTATACTCCACGAGACAAATCAAGTATACTGTGATATAAATACAATATAGGAGGAGTTTTATGAAACCTGTAGCTTTGGTAACCGGTTCCGCACGGGGAATTGGTTTTGGAATAGCAAAACATTTGGGGCAATGCGGTTACAATATCATTATGTGCGCCACTCGTTCACATTTGGATAAACAAGCCGCAAACTTATTGGATACCCTCAACTGCGATTGGGAATATTTGCCGTGTGATATCACTGACAATACTCAGACCTCAGCGCTGTTAGCACATATAACCGAAAAATACGATAGATTGGATGTTTTAGTAAACAACGCCGGTGTCGCACCTACTGTTCGTTGCGATATTTTAGAAGTTCCGCAGGAAAGTTTTGATCATGTGTTAAATATTAACCTAAAGGGAACTTTCTATATGTGCCAAAAATTTGCCAATTTTATGATATTGACGAAAAAGAAATATAAAGATTGTTGCCCTCGAATTGTGAATATTTCATCATGTTCCGCCTATGCATCTTCGGTGCAGCGCGGTGAATACTGTATTTCAAAGGCAGGAATTTCTATGGTAACCAAACTATTCGCCGACCGTTTGGCGCAGTACAATATACCCGTTTTTGAAGTTCGCCCCGGAATTATACAGTCGGATATGACAGCAGGCGTAATACAAAAGTATCAAGAAATGATTGCAAACGGTTTAACACCGACAAAAAGAATAGGTACTCCGGAGGATGTGGCAAAATGTGTCGGAGCACTTGTAAGCGGTGACTTTGATTTTTCCACAGGGCAAGTAATCAATGCCGACGGCGGATTTCATTTGAGGAGATTGTAACATATGAAGCAACATAATTTAGATGTTTTGGTTATCGGTTCAGGATGTGCGGGTTTAAACGCCGCCGACTGTTTATACAAGTTTGGCATAAAAAAAATCGCTGTTGCAACCGAGGGGATTTTGATGGGAACCTCTCGCAACACGGGAAGCGACAAACAAACTTATTATAAACCCGCCATTGCCTCAGACGCTGCTGACGGTGTATCTTCTATGGCACAAACATTGTTTGATTGCGGCGGTATGCACGGAGATTTGGCATTAACGGAAAGTGCAAATGCATATGCATGTTTTTTTAAACTTGCGCAATTGGGCGTTGCTTTTCCTCAGAACGAATTTGGAGAATTTGTCGGTTACCAAACAGATCACGACACCCACACAAGAGCAACTTCTGCCGGTCCGCTTACTTCAAAATATATGACAGAAGCGTTGGAAAAAGAGGTTCGGAAGAACAAAATTCCTATAATAGATCATATGGCAATCATTAAACTGTTTCAAAAAAACAACAAAATCTGCGGTGCTTTGGGTTTTCACAGAAAGACCAAAGAATATCATGTGTTTTTCTGTCGTAAAATATTTCTTGCAACAGGCGGTTGTGCTTATTTTTATCGTGATAAAGTTTACCCACAATCACAAAGCGGCATGAGCGGGCTTGCCATAGAACTTGGTGCCAAAACCGCAAACTTGACAGAATGGCAGTATGGGCTTGCCTCTACTGATTTTCGTTGGAATGTATCCGGTACATATCAACAAGTTATCCCCCGTTATGTTTCCGTTGACGAAAACGGAATCGAGCACGAATTTTTAGCAGAAGTATATCAAAACCCAAAGGATGCATGGAGTGCTGTATTTTTAAAAGGATATCAATGGCCATTTGACAGTGCTAAACAAAAAGGTTCATCCTTTATTGATATATGTGTATACAACGAAATGCAAAAAGGCAGAACGGTTTATTTGGATTACACCAAAAACCCACAGGGATTTTCATTCGAAGATTTATCGGAAGAGGCGTTCAACTATTTAAAAAAATCCGATGCGCTATGTGATACTCCCATTGCCCGTCTTGAAAAAATGAATCAAAAAGCCATTGATTTGTATGCGCAAAACGGGATAAATTTAAAGTCCGAAAAATTAAAAATCGCCGTTTGTGCACAACATCAAAATGGCGGAATTGCCGTAGACCACAATTATCAAACCGATATTTCTGGGCTTTATGTTATCGGAGAAGCCGCAGGGGTTTTCGGCATCTATCGCCCCGGAGGAACCGCACTTAACTCTACACAAGTAAGTGCTTTACGCGCCGCACGCTCCGCCGCCAAAGATTTAAAACAAGAAAAAGATACGCCGCAAGATATTCGTTCGGATGTAGATGCATTTCTTGCACAAATACAAACCGTATCGAAACCAAATCCCAAAATAAAAGAAATGCGCGCAGAATTGCAAAAAAATTTAAGTATGTATGCAGGTTTTATACGCGATCCTCAAAAAATCGAACAACTGAAAACATATGTATATAAACAAAGGGATTCTTTTTTTGACATTATAGGTGCAGTACCGAAAACACAATTATTTGATCTGTTTAAACTACGGGATATGCTGTTTAGTATTTTTGCATTTTTAAGTGCATTGGAAGTATGGTGTCGGGATATTGGGTATCGCGGCGGAGCATTAACAAAAGATACTCTTCCGAAAAACAATGCCCGTCAAACCCAAATCTTATGTACCAAGGAAGATTCTGTTTTTTGGGAAATACCGCGCAAAATCCCCAAAAGCGAAACTTGGTTTGAAACTTTATACAATCAAAATAACCGTTAGAAACAGAGGTAATTTATGGATTTAACAGGTTTGGTTTCTGTATCGTTCCGCAAATTGTCTTGTCAGGAGATAATAAAACTGACAAAATCTGCCGATCTTCGATATATAGAATGGGGCGGCGATATACATGTACCGCCGACAAATATAGAAAACGCAAAAGAAATTGCAAAAATGACACGATTACACGGTTTGGAAGTTTCATCTTACGGATCTTACTATCGTTGCGGTGAAAACTCCGATTTTTTACCGTACCTTGAAACAGCAAAGGCATTGGGTGCACCGCGCATCCGTATTTGGGCAGGTGACACGGCAAGCAAAGAAACAAATACTGCCGCCCGCAAAAATATTGTAGACGATGCTAAGCGTATTGCCAATCTTGCACAAGCTTACGGAATTATCTTGGATTTTGAATATCACCCTAACACGCTGACAGATGATTGTATCTCGGCACGCAAATTATATGAAGAGATTAACAAACCTAATTGTCGTCTGTATTGGCAACCGAATTTTAATCTCACACACGAAGAAAATCTAAAATCTTTGGTATATCTTGCAGATTTAATAGATATTGTGCATGTATTTTATTGGAGACCGGATTTTAGCCGTTTATCGTTGCGAGAGGGATCAAGGGTTTGGAACTCATATCTTTCGCAAATCCGTTCAAAAAAAGACATATTGTACCTTTTGGAATTTGTTTGCAACGACGACCCTTGTTTATTAGCTGAAGAATCAACTACACTGAAAAATTTGATGCAAAGGAACGAAGACAAATGAAAGCAATGTATTTATGTGATATAAAAGAAAATATCAATAAGATTTATAACACCAAAACACAACAAACGCTGCGGATGCACTATACTTTTTCCGAGAAAATATTTTCCAAATCAGAATTGCAAACGCCAACCGACACGGAATGTATTTTTACGACTTGGGGCTTTCCCACATTCACATCCGAAGAAATCAAATATTATTTTCCGTGCTTGAAAGCAGTGTTTTATGCCGCCGGCAGTGTTCGTTATTTTGCTGCGCCATTTTTGGAGCAAAACATAAAAGTAATTAGTGCATGGCTTGCAAACGCTGTCCCTGTAGCGGAATATACCGTATCGCAAATTATACTTGCAAACAAGGGGTTCTATACCGCCGCGCGTATGTATACAAATACCGCAGGGCATAAAAAAGCCGTTGCATATTGTAATGAATTTCCGGGAAACTACAACACCAATGTGGGTATTTTGGGTGTTGGTGCAATTGGAAGTATGGTGGCAGAGAAATTGAAAAACCATCATTTAAATGTATATGCTTACGACCCGTACTTGTCTGACTCACAGGCTCAACAGCTAAATGTAAAAAAAGTCGGCTTAAAGGACATATTCGAAAATTGTCAGACAATTTCCAACCATATTGCAAACTTGCCGGAAACTGAAGGGCTTTTAAACTATAAACTGTTTTCTGCAATGAGAGAAACAGGCGTGTTCATTAACACCGGTCGCGGTGCACAGGTTGTGGAAGCAGATTTGGCAAAAGCCCTAAAAGAAGTTCCTACGCGCAGTGCTGTTTTGGATGTAACGATACAGGAACCTTGTGAAATAAACTCTCCGCTGTATACATTGCCCAACGCTTTTTTAACACCGCATATCGCAGGCAGTATGGGAAACGAATGTCAACGCATGGGCGAATATGCCATGACAGATGCATTGCATTTTGCCGAAAACAAGCCGCTTTTATACGAAGTAACAAAAAAAATGCTGAAAACAATGGCATAGATAAAAACCCAAAAAACCATAAGGCAGGGCAGATTATAATAACAAGTGCAACACCCAAAAAAGTATAGACAATGTTCTCGCCAAGGTGTAAAATGTAGTTAACAACAACAAACATTTGAACGGAGGTAAGAACATTGTCCTACACACATTTTACGCCATCGGAGCGAGAAAGTCTAGAGTATTTTTTGAATTTGGGAAAAAGTTTTCGGAAAATAGCCAAAATATTGGGCAGAAGTCCATCGACTATCAGCC
>CAYNXA010000081.1:0-7914 GCA_964401015.1 uncultured Oscillospiraceae bacterium | reverse complement strand
GCATTAAATGTTGCAACACGAACATTGAAATTAAATTATTAACTATCAGTGACTTTATCAACGTTCTTTATAGACTGAAAAGCGTGTAACGGTCAAAAGCCGTTCCCGAGTTCGAATCTCGGTCGCTCCGCACATAAAGCAACAGCGCTGAAAGTCGATTGACTTTCAGCGCTGTTACTTTGTACTTATTTAATATTCAAAATCTCGGCTTTATTGCACAATATCTTATCTATTCGTTTCCTTACGGCTAATTTATAAAACTCATTTGATATTTTACACTTGCTTATCGATTCTATAAACAACTCTTACTTCACTCAATAACCTCAATAAATATATCTTCTGGTTGGAGCGGCATATAAGGGCCGTCTTTAACCTCAAATATTGTTGATGGTTCGATTACTTCAACGCCATGCCATTGCCCCTTTGGAATCTGAATCCCATAATTTCCTATTGTTGGATCAAGTAGGTATCTTTCAATCTGTACTCCCATATCACTATAAAATACTACAAACATCTTTCCTCTAAGGAGCACATATGTTTCCGCTGTATGAGTGTGTCGATGAATAGGTAATGGAGTTCCGGGAAGAAGCACATTTAATAGCCTCTGTGCCTTTGCATCAAGACTTTCATGGAGATTATAGTTCATGCGAAGCCGAGGGGATACCTCTGCTTCGGCAGCTACTTTATCGAGAAGTTCGTTATTGATAATCATGCTTAGACATTTTTGGATTTCAGATACTCTTCATGAAGGTGATAGTTCTTCCACATAAACAGAAAATAGGCAGCCGCAAGCGCTACTACTACCAGTCCCATATACAGGTAATGGTTTATTGGTAAAAAGATGAGTCCGGCAGATATTGCGAGCTGCATCGCCATGTAAAGCAAGGAAACCTTGACATGAGGAATTTTCAGCTCGTTGGCCATCAACTGATAGGCATGTTTACGGTGTGCCTGACCAAGATTCTCATGGAGTTGTATGCGGTGACAGATTGTGAGAACCACGTCCGCACCATACACCGCGAGAAATGTGAGATATGAAAGATCTCCGGTCTGAAGAATCAGTCGGCCGAGAGCGAACAGCATTATGAAGGCTATACTGATTGAGCCTACATCCCCAGCGAAACATTTCGCGTTCTTCCTAAAATTGAATAAACTAAACACCAAGAGACTCAAGCCAACCACATAAAGATAATATTGCGAGATGAATTCAGCCCCTGCATTTAGGTAAATTAATGGCAGAAGGACTGTTATCGAATAACCTCCGGTAATACCGTTAATTCCATCCATAAAATTGTAAGCATTGATGATGCCTACGCAGACAATTAAGGCGACTAGTACCACCCACCAGTCCTGAAGATTCAGAATATCAAACTGATAGAACATCAGAAACATTGATATAAACTGAACCACAAGACGCAAACTGTCAGGCAGTGAATGAATATCATCCACAAAACTCACAAATCCGATTAATGTCACCCCAAGGAAGAACCAAGTGTACGTAAGTCCGAAGAAAGCCGCATAGAGCCATATTCCAATAAGGAAAATGATTCCGCCACCACGAAGTGTAATCGACGTATGTGAGGATCGAAGATTCGGCTTGTCGATGATATTAAACTTGTCTGCTACTTTAAAGTATACACGCTCCAAGAGTAGCAACAAAATAAAAATTACAGCAAATATCATAACATTACTTGATGTGAAGATTTTCAAGGACTTTCATGGGCTTCCATCCGAGAGCATCGATAGCTTTTTGGTTTGAAAACGTGAGGGAATGAGTCAGTTTTTCAAGACGCAGGGAATTTATGGGGAATTTTCGTCCAACAATATCTCCTATCAAAGATAGACTTTTCGCAATCCAATACGGAATTGACATTGGTTTGCGTTTTCCCAATTGCTTGGCGATTAACACGGACAATTGGCCGAACGATGGCTGATCTGTGTCGCATACATTATATACTCCACCCTTATCTGCAACAAGAGGAATCAGATTAGCAATGTCGTCAGCCATGAGAATGCTTTTCTGAACCTTTCCCCCAGCTATATTTACATAAAAGCCTTTCTCGATGCCTCGTATCATGTCGCCAAGATTACCTGGAGGATTGACTCCTGCTAAAAGAGAGGGGCGTAACACCGTCAGAACAACATTGTGCTTTGTACACCACTTAGAAAGAAACTCTTCAGCCATAATTTTGCTTTTTGCGTATGGAGTAGTTCCGTCAAGAGTATGGTCTTCCGATATAAGATTACCGCTTTCACATCCATAGACAGCCACAGTACTAATAAATATTAGCGATTTTGGGACACCATTTTTTTCAAGTCCTTTGCAGAGATTTATCGTCCCTTGATAATTAACATCATAGAACGCTTGTTCTTCTTCAGGTGTTTTTGGCACCGCATGAGCCTTCCCAGCGGCATGAAGCACAACGTCATATTCGTCCTTGAAAACAGGAACCTCTTTGGATAGATTTACTCTTATGTCGTCTTTTTCGGTTATTCCACACAAAGTTACCTCATATTTCTTAGTCAAAAGAGGACAGATATTTTCCCCAAGGAAGCCGGTACCTCCAGTAAATAAAATTTTCATACACTTAATAATTTATTTAACATGGATTTTGTGCCTTTATATATATAACGCAAACTTTCAATAGCCATATTTGAATAGATTCCGTTTTGTTTAAGAGCACGTATATGCTCGCGACTTGCAATTTTATGACTTGCAAGTCCAGAAGTTGACGCCCCACCGGTTCGCATAGTGACACAATCATAAGGTATATATCGATAAGAGATGTGATTAATATAAATCAATCTCAGAACCATTTCGAAATCTGCACAAATTTTAAAAGTCGTATCATAGAACCCCAACTTATTAAATAACTCTCTACGACAATAAAAAGATGGATGCGCAGGAATGAATCCCAATCGCATTTGCCATGGTCTAAATGAACGTGAGGAATAATATCTCACACATTTGTTAAGGTTGTCAGGCTTTACGAAATGGATATCACCATAGACTGCGTCTACTCCCTCGATTCCATCGGCAATCTTTTCGATAACATGCCTATCAGTAAAAAAATCATCACTATTCAGTATCCCGACAACATCACCAGTGGCCATTGCGATACCTTTATTCATGGCATCATAGATCCCACGGTCTGGCTCGCTTATCCATTTCATACGCCCACAAAATCGTGGTTCAAGTTCCCGGATAATATCAATTGTATTGTCTTGAGAGGCGCCATCAACAACGATGTATTCAATATCAGAGTATGTCTGGGAGAGAACACTCTCAATTGTGTCACGTAGTGTTTCTCCACTGTTCCATGTAGCGGTAACAATAGATATCTTCATTGTAAAATATGAAATCTAAGTGTTTTAAAACGAATCCTTGCGGCGAATTTTGATGCGGATGACACCATCATCATTGGGAATCCTGTCGGTGACAAGCGCAAGATATCCGCCACCACCGGCCCCAAGCATTTTCCATGCCAGAGCCTGTGGTGACCAACGGTCGATATATTCCTGTACACCTGGTTGCATCATGGCGGGAAACATTGCTATTTGGGCATTGAATGAGTCGCGGAATGCCTCAGCAAAACCGCCAAGATCACGCGTAATAATAGATTGCCAGCAACGATCTGCAGCTTCTGTAAGTTTTTTGACTTTCTCGGAATTTATATCTTTGCCAACTACTACAGAACATCCTTTACGACGTGGGAACATCGGGACAAGGCAAATATGATTCTCCAACCAATCTAGCACAGCTTCATCATGACAAGACTCTATTTTAGTCGGCCAATAATGCCCATCATAGTAGTGACGTGTCAGGCCGGACATGCAGATTCCGATAGCATCCTGTGCACCAGATATGTGCCCCTCATTTTCAGGATCATTCTCGAAGCAGAAAAGCAAACGAGCCATCATCTCCTCATTATAGTTTGGGAGCTCATAGGGCCATATTTTTCGTGCCGCATTTCTCGTTGAAGTGGACATTCCTCCACGTTCCATGAACTCTTCTGTTGGTTCGATTGAAGCAGTCAGAGCCCATCCGGCACCATGTTCTGAAACATAGGGTTGATCGATCCACGTCCCAGCGATATCGATGCGGTACGGCAGATGAGATTTCACTCCTTTGCGCAATGAAGTAGTAGATCGTGCCTCCAATCCGGCGTCGGGAGTACGTTCAAGTTCAATATACTCAATTCCTCGACCACGGCAAAGATTGCGTTTTATATCACTACCACCGTCAGAATTGACAACGAAAATATCCGGCTGCACACGATCAAGACTATCGATAAAGTCCAACATACCGCTTCCACGATTGATGAAAGCATCCGTCACATAGCGGATTGCTTTCACCATATAGAGTCGCTCCTTCTCAGAATAGACAGTCTTGCGGTGCTTCAGCTCCTGAATGGTTTTATCAGACCCAATGCCAACATACAAGTCGCCATATTTAGATGCTTCTTTGAAGAACGCAACGTGTCCGCTATGAAGCATGTCATAACATCCCGATACAAATACCTTTTTTCGCATATCCGATTGCTTCATAATCAATTATTAATTAATATATTTTCATATAATTCAAAGTATTCCTCAAACCGATCTTTTTCATCAAAATATTGTTCTGCACGCGCTCTACAGAGGCTCGAAGTAAATCTATCTGTTGATGTCCGAATTGTGTCAATTGCTACTTTTAATCCTTGAACATCACCTTGTCCAACAACAATACCTGTATTAGAATCAATAGCTTCAGGAGACCCACCTGTATTATATGTAATGACTGGAGTTCCGCATGCAAGAGCTTCTATATTCGTCGTTGGAAAATTATCTCCCCACGTTGGATTAATAAAGGCTATTGCATTACTATATAATTCAGATAGTTCGCTGGTTGATTGTGTACGTTTGATTCCGATAATATTTACAGGAAGATCGTTTATTTGCTTTCCCGATAAACCGACCAATTTAACACCAACATTTTCAGCTAAAATTTTTCTCAATTTGATAAAATCAGTCAATCCTTTTATTGAATCCCATACATTTGCAACCCCTAAAACATAGGGGGAGTCTGATCTGAAAGATGCTGATGGTGAGAATTTTTCTGTATCAATACCATTATGGATAATACTAATTGGATATTCACTAAGTATGGAGCCTCTCAGTAAGTCTGCAAGCCAATTAGAAACAGGTACTAATGTTAGATTCTGCAAACCATGGAAAGCGCGTTGTTTTGCTACATAATTTTTATGACTTCTATCATATTTTAATGATGCCGGATATGCATTATAGCGTTTGCACTTGTCACATCCGCTCCTCCACTTCTGACATTTATCCGGTCCAAAAGATGCACAATGACCTGTTAGTGGCCAGATATCATGCAATGTCCAAACGATTGGTCCTCCCCATTGTTTGAAATAATCAAAAAGCAACGGATAATTAAGATAATAACCATGAATATTATGGAGATGAATAATATCCGGTTTAATCTCTTCTATTTGACGTATAAATTGGCGTGTTGTGCGACGTGATGCAAGCCCATGATTGTCAAATAAACGTGTCTCAAAGCCATGCCAGCGCATATCCCAGTCATTTCCTATCCTTATCAAACGAGACTCACTCTGAGGCTTTCCCCGGCCGTAAGCAATCCAAGATTCCCAACCACGGCTTATCGCCAGCTGTCCTATCGCCTCCGCTATTTTCCCGGTTGAGCCACTATTAGCCGTAACATTAATCTGCAATAGTTTCATTTTGATTCAGAGCTAATTATGTAAATTATTGAAAAATATAGCATTTAAATATTGCGATATAAATCTGAGATCTTTTGATAGTAAGCACATTCAATTTCTCCGCTCGACGATTTTAAGACGTTATTAATTCCAGCACCAACAAAACAACATAATTATCTTCAATAGATTTTGTCAAATAGCTCCTGTGGATATAAAGACATTATATCCAATTGTAGGAGATCAATCCATTCTTTTTTCTATTGCCTCCAATTAATACTCAAATATATATTATACAATTCTCTCTAATAATTGATATCGGGTTAACGACTATTAATTGTGGCTTTCATAAGTTAGCAATGGTGAGATGGTGAGTTGTTACACTATTATATTTTGTGGATGCTTAGTATACCTAACCATACTATTTTGTACTAGAAAAAGAAGTCCGCAAATTATAACATAGTATATAATTAAAGGCATAACCGTACTCAGATTAGATCGCGGTAACATTATAAGTGGAAATATAATTGTAAAAAGAATTCCTTTGGCAAATGCGGATGTTTGAGCTTTTTCTTCTAAAAAACGACAGGCCCAACCAAACAAATAAGATAATATACAATAAATAATAAAGCTTCTACCAGAAAACAAATAGATATCGGATAATAGCGACCATCCCAATCCTGCTCCACTCGCATACAATCTTTGATTTATCGTTTTATTCATATGTGCCTGAAAACTAACATCTTCTTGATAAAGAATTTCTCCTGACACAATAGCGTAAATTCGACTTGACATTGGAATAATAGATTGGAAATATGGTAGTAAAGGATAATCTTCAATCGATCTAGATAAATCAAACACAACTAAACTAACGCCTTGTTCTGACAAAAAAGTAGATGCTATTTCAAGTGAATTTCCAGAATACTGCAAATCGTTTTTCCCCCTAATTGAAAAAGAAAATACACTAATTAAAACACCTCCGCAGAGTATAAAAGATAGTAACATCTTTTTTAGTTTTAACTTATGTTTAAGAGAATACATCCAAACTAAGAATAACAGTAATGCTCCAAAAGCACCTCGACCACCAATTAAAATTCCGATAGTAGCATTGATAATAAACATAATCACATATCGTTTTTGCAATTTAGTATCACCATATGCAAATGCTAAACCAAAACAAACAAACCTCAAAATATAGAATATACCATTACTTTGGAATTCTTCGTTTTGGCTTGCAATGTACAAACCAATATAACCATACTGAAGAACTCGTTGAAAAGCTATAATACTATCTATCAAAATTGATACAAATATAAACCAGAAAAGAATACTCAGAAATCTCCTAATTCCCTCTACTTTTGATAAAGACTCTGAATTAAATAATGTTCTACGATTTAATTTTTTTCTAGTATACGCAAAAGTTGATATTGATGTAAATGATATTAAATAAATAGTTGTCTCTTTGGCTCGTTCATCATCAATAATAGAATATGCTTGAAAGAAAGTTTTCTGCCACAATTCACAATTGACATCTAATAAATGAGCAAAGAATTGTCCACCTAAAAATAGTCCCGATGAAAAATATAATAGCATAAATGGCGTCAACCTATGACTTGTACTCTGCCAAAGTAAATACAATCCACAAAAAAATTGGGTCAAATAGATTATAGTAAAATTTATGTCTGTAGCAGGCATGTATACTACAATAATACATAGAATAACAAAAATCAATACGTTACTCAACCACGTACATATGTGTCTATTATTTAGGTTGTGATAAACCATCTCAAAACAAATAAAATATTCGCCAACAACTATTTCATCATCTGCTTTACTATATCTAATAGTTTAATATAAATTCGAGTAACGTACTTCAACGAATGACAGACAAACAAAACAATCGGTTTATTAAATGTTTGAATATATTTCTTATCAGAGAAATCTATGCTTGATAATTCTATCCAAATTCTATCAAACAACTTTTTATTAGAAATAAGCATTTTAAGCAGATGTATATACAAATTCTGCTTTGCTCCATTTACTACCTCAAGGTAATAATTATCTTCTTTTTTAATAAAGTGTTCTTCCAAACAATCATACGCTTTCAAAACACTTATTATAGATTTATCTTCAATATTAGCGGTATATGAATTTATATTTAATCTATTATAGTAATAACAAACATCTTCAATAT
>CAYNXA010000080.1:0-8024 GCA_964401015.1 uncultured Oscillospiraceae bacterium | reverse complement strand
GACTTTTTCGTAGCGGCCTGTCAGGGCGTTGTACATAGTCGTTTTACCCGAATTCGGGTTGCCCGTCAAAGCAATTCTCATAAAAGATTCCTCCTTGAAATGAAATATGTTGGATCCTTGCGGATAAAAGTAACTTGAGTTAGATGCAGCTAACCGACGCCCGAAAAAATAACGCCGAAAGGCGGGCTGTAAAGATCAGATCTTTATAGCCTGCGCCAATTGTGCGTCGATGTTGTATCTTCCGTCTTTGATCGAAACAACGCAACCGCTCTTGCGATGAGCGATCACCGTAATCGTTTCGCCGCTGAAACAGCCGAGCGAAAACAAAAAGGCGTTCAGTTCCTCGTCGTCTGTTTCGATTTCTTTTACGACGTATTCTTTTCCTTCGATTGCTTCGGATAAATTCACTTCGGTCACCTGACTTTCCGACAAAGCCGATGTCGTCAAAACGGATCGGCGGTTAGCACTCCCTAACCTTTCTTGCATTAGTTTAGCACAACCGATCGTGTTTGTCAATACTTTTTGAAGATTTTTTCGATTTTGAGAAATTTATACAATCCATACGGTGTCAAATTGCGTTTTACGACAAAAACGCACAAAACGGTTGCCCCGAAAGAGGGACAACCGTTTCCGTAAAGTGCCTTTTTTTAACGAAATAAGATATTTTTCGGCACGCCTCGAACCGTTTTCAAAAGTCAAACGAAAATACGCGCGTTTGTTCGGTGCCGCCGTAATTCTCGCGAACGGTCAGCGAAACGGCGAGAACATTTCGCCCGACGGGAAGATTGCCAAAACGCACAAGGTTGTCGGTTTTGTCGCAAAGAACGGTTTCGCTTCCGTCGGCTTCGCGGACGGTAACAAGATAACTTTTGCAAAGGGTTGCGGGCATGACTTGTTGCGGCGAAGACAAAAGAATGTTGGCTCTTGTGCTGTGTGTACGTTCGCAAAGGTCACCGTTTTGCGTTTCGCGTGCAAGGTCGCTATCGAATACGATATGAATTTCGTCCACGTAAGTCGGTTTTTCAAAAGTGTAAGTAAGAGCGGTTCGATTTTGCACCGTCGCACCGCAAGTGTCGTTTCCGTATACGCGATTTACGCGGTCGATTCCGTCGCGAAGCGTTTCCGCACCGTTGAAATCGGCTTGTCGGCATTTATCCGAAACGGCGCGGCGCAAGGCGGGCAGAAAACAGTCGTCGTGTAGGAGAATCGTTTGCAGTTCCGACATTTTTTCCTTATCCTCGTACAGGTCGTGCGGCGATACCGCAAAGCGGGAAGCGATTGCTGCCGCCGCTCCGACGGCTTGACCGAGAAGCGAACAGGTTTTCATCACGCGCGTACTGCTTAAACTCATGTGGCTTGCGCTGATGTTTCGACCCGCGAAGAACAGGTTGTCGACGTTTTTCGAATACAAACAGCGATAGGGAATACGGTAGGGTGCGGGCGTTTTGATGTCGGTGTTCGGCGTTCCGCGATGGTAAAAGCCGGCGGGGAAATGGTCGTCGACCGGCCAACCGCCGTAGGCGATAACGTCGGGGAAATCGCAGTCGGAAATGACGTCGTTTGCCGTCAGGACGTATTCGCCTTTCATGCGACGACTTTCGCGTTTTCCGGGAATAAAGCCCAAAAATTCAAGCTCAAACGTATCGTAGTTCGTGCCCTCGCCGTTTTTGATGTAATCCCATGTTCCGAGTGCCAAATTGATGAGCTCGTCGCGCAATTCTTCGGTATCGCCGATCGAATCGCGATTGCCGCCCAATTCGAGATACCAAAAATTCTCGACCGTTTTGTACAAATCGGGGTCGCGGTTTTCGAAGTCTTTCGCGGTGAGTTTGGTTGCCCGTTCGGAGGGGATAAAGCGAATGCTTTCGGTCGTTTCGCGCCCTTGCACAAGGCAGGTCATGCCCATCGTCATGGTGTCGCTTTTTTCGACGTGAGTCGGCTCGCCGTAAACGCTTGCGTCCTCGCGTCCGAGCATATATTCCGCGCCCGAAAGGGGCGCCAAAATGCTGTCGCCCGAACAGTCGGCAAAGTATTTCGCTTCGACTTCATAAAAACGTTGCGTTGTCGTTTGATAGCCTTTTACCGATCGAATCTTGACGTTGCGCCCATACGGATAGTTTCCTTCTTCGGTAACGGCATCCATACACGGACAGTCAAGAAGCGGGGTGATGTTTTTCTCACGCTTCACGAAGTCGTAGAGAATACTGCTCCAGAGGTACCAGTTCTTGGTCGGGTTGCGATAGGTGTTTTCGAGAATGATTTCTTCGATGATACCCGTTTCGTTGTTTGGTGCGCCTGCCCCGCAAACCCACATGCGAATTTCGGAAGAGGCGTTTCCGCCGAGTACCGATCGCTCGTGCATCAAAACTACCTTTGCACCGTTTCGTGCCGCCGCAATCGCGGCGCAAATGCCTGCCATGCCGCCACCCACAACGCAGAGGTCGCATGTCAATTGTTTTGTTTCCAACATAATACTGCTCCTTTTGTTAAAATGAATATCGGTCGATATGGAATGAAGCTTACAATTTTTTGTTTTTTACCGCAACATTTCCGCTTCCGAGAATTTCCCCGAGAAGCTTATAGACGGTTTCGTTTAAGGAAACGTCGCCGCCCGCCGCCCGCGTGAGAGATTTTGTGTCCTCAAAGTATACGTATACCGGTGTCTGTCCGCCGCCAAAAATTTCCAAAAGATTTTTCACGCGCTCAAAACGCGGGTCGCTTTGCGAAGAAACTTTCAAGTAAAGGCAGTCCACACCGCCCGCGCTTTCGGTTGCGGGCGATCGTTCAATCGGCTTTGCGTCGGGGCAGGTCGCTTTTTTCGGCGGTTCTTTCGTTTTTGCGCGTTCGGTTTCCGAAAAAGGCTGTTCTTTGCCGTTGGGTTCGATCGGCAAAACACTGCGTAAGATCAATTTGGCTTCTTCGCGCGTTTCGTCACCGTAAGACGTTTCTTTGACGGTGATCTCACCCGACAGCGCAATCGGTGTTTCTTCGGTAAGACGCGCCGCAAAGGTTTCGAAAACACTTGAAAAGGCGATGACCTCCAAAGCCCCCGTCATATCTTCCAATTGCAAAAATGCCATTCGTTCGTCGTTTCGCGTAAGCTTGATTTTTTTCTCGGTCAGAATACCGACCAGAACAACGCGGTCTTTTTCGTGATAATTACCGTTTCCTTCTTCGCCGAACGAGGCGTGAATATCGCCGATCGGAGCGGCATGTAAGCGTTCGATGGCTTCGGTATAATCGAGAAGCGGATGTCCCGACAGATAAATACCGGCAATTTCACGTTCGACGGCGAGCATTTCACGTCCCGATAATTCGGGAATGTCGGGATAGACGATCGTCAGTGCGGCTTCGCCCGCGTCTCCGTTTTCGTCGCTTGAAAAGAGGTCGACTTGCCCCGCGATCTGCGCGCGGTTGCGCCGCAACACCGTGTCGAGTGCCGATTCGTAAACCGCCAGCAGACGTGAACGGTAAACGCCGAAGCTGTCGAACACGCCGCATTTGATAAGACTTTCGAGCATACGTTTGTTCATGCCGCTTTGGCGCAACAGAAAATCTTCGAAATTTTTATATTTTCCGTTCTTTTCGCGCTCGGCGATCAATTCGCGAATCAAAGTGCCACCGACGTTTTTGATTGCCAAAAAGCCGAAACGTATTGCACCGTTTTCCACCGAAAAGTCGGCGCGGGAGGCATTGATATCGGGCGGCAATACCGCAATGCCGCGTTTTTTACATTCCGCTATATATAGGTTCAGCTTGCTTTCGCTTTCCAAATAGGAGGAAAGAATCGACGCGAGATATTCGCGCGGATAATGTGCCGAAAGATACGCCGTTCGATAGGACAGCACGGCGTAAGATGCCGCATGCGATTTGTTAAAGGCATATTTCGCGAAATCCGCCATGTCCGAAAAAACGGTTTGGGCATCGTTCTCGGTCATACCGCCGCTCACGGCACCTTCGATAAAATGCACACGTTCTTTTTCCATGGCGGCGGCTTTCTTTTTTGCCATGGCGCGGCGCACAATATCGGCACCGCCGAACGTATAACCGGCAAGTGAACGGCAGATCTGCATAACTTGCTCTTGATAAACGATACAGCCGTTGGTGACCGAAAGAATGGGCTGCAATCGTTCGTCGACATAGCGAATCTTGTCGGGCGCTTTTCGGTTTTCGAGAAATTTCGGAATCGAATCCATGGGACCGGGGCGGTAGAGCGAAATCGCCGCCGTGATATCTTCAATGCTTTGCGGCTTCATACGACGAAGCAGGTTTCGCATACCTGCCGATTCCAATTGAAAGACACCGCTTGTGTCGCCGTCGGCAAGAAGCGCAAACGCCGCTTTGTCGTTTTGCGGAATTTGTGTAATGTCGAAATCGGGAGCCGTTTGCCGTATGTCGCGTTGCGCATGATCGATAATGGTCAAATATTTCAGCCCCAAAAAGTCGATCTTCAAAAGTCCCAACTCGGCAATGTCGTTCATGGTATACTGCGTCACGACCGAATCGTGATTAACGGCAAGGGGCACGTAGTGGCGAACCGGCTTATCGGTAATGACAACGCCCGCCGCGTGCATGGAAGCGTGACGCGGCATACCCTCCAAGGCGCGCGAAAGGTCGAGGAGCTTTTTGGATTTGTAATCTTCGTCGTAGAGCTTTTTCAATTCGGGAACGATCGATAAAGCTGTATCGATGGTCATGTCGGAAAATTGCGGAATCAGTTTTGCCACCGCGTCGGTTTCGGCATACGTAAAGCCCATGACCCGTCCGACGTCGCGAATGACGGCGCGCGCTTTCAACGTGCCGAAAGTGACGATCTGCGATACATGATCGGCACCGTATTTTTGCGTTACGTAATCGATTATTTCGCCGCGCCGTTCGTCGCTGAAATCGATATCGAAGTCGGGCATGCTGACACGTTCGGGATTGAGAAAACGCTCGAAAAGCAAATCATAGCGAATCGAATCGACATCGGTGATACCCAAGCAAAAGGCGGCAAGACTGCCCGCGCCCGAACCGCGCCCCGGTCCGACGGGAATTCCATGCGTTTTGGCAAAATGTACGAAATCGCGCACGATCAAATAATATTCGGCATAGCCCATTTTGCAAACCGTCGAAAGCTCGTATTCAATTCGTTCGGTATACAGCGCACGGTCAAGCGTTTCGCCCGCGCGTTCGGCTTCTGCTATGCGGTTTTCCAACCCTTCGTAGGTCAGCTTGTACAAATATTCTTTCGGCGAAAGCCCGTCGGGAGCGGCAAAGGCGGGCAAATAAAGTTTTGAAAAATCAAAAGAAAAACAGCACCGTTCGGCAATTTTCACGGTGTTTTCCAGTGCTTCGGGGACATCGGAAAAAAGCTCCGCCATTTCTTCTGCACTTTTGACGTAAAATTCATCGGTGGTAAAGCCGATGCCGTTTTCGTCATCCAAGTGCGTGTTGGTTTGGATGCACAGAAGCGTCTTTTGCGCTTCGGCGTCGGCTTTTTTGAGATAATGTGCATCGTTGGTGGCAACGAGAGGAATTCCCGTTTCTTTGGCAATACGGCGTATGGCAAGGTTTACGCTTTTTTGTTCGGGAATACCGTGGTCTTGCAATTCCAGATAAAAATTATCGGCACCGAAAATATCGCGCATCAAAAGAGCGTGTTCGAGTGCTCCGTCGTTATCGCCCACCGAGAGCAATTTCGGAATCCGTCCCGAAAGACAGGCAGACAGGGCGATCAGCCCATCGGCATGTTCGCGCAAAAGTTCGATATCGGCGCGTGGCTTGCCGTAAAAGCCCTCGGTATACGCCGCCGAAACGATGGCGATCAGGTTGCGATATCCGATATCGTTTTTACACAGCAAAACCAAATGGCTGTAATCCGAATCGGCTTTTTCTTTGCCGAAGCGCGAACGAGGCGCAAGATAGATCTCACAGCCGATGATCGGCTTAATGCTGTTTTTTTGACATTCTTTGAAAAATTCCACTGCGCCGTACATAACGCCATGATCGGTGACCGCACAGGCGGTTTGCCCGATCGAAGCAAGATGAGCGGGCAGCTCGCGAATACGACAAGCACCGTCCAAAAGGCTGTATTCGGTATGCAGATGAAGATGAACGAAGTCCATAAGGCAGAAGAATAAAACCTTTCAGCGGGATTTTCCCGCAAGTTCGATTAGTTTTTGTAAGCGACGGTTGACACAGGATTTGGTAATGGGCGGCGTGTGAAGTGCCGCCAATTCGGCAAGCGACAGGTCGGGCTTTTCACGCCTCAGCCGTGCCGTATTTTGTATTTCGTCGGACAATTCAAACAAAGTTCCGTTTTTTTCGAGAATTTCGATGGCATCGAGCTGACGTGCCACCGTGGCGATATGCTTTTGCATATTGGCGGTTTCGCAATTGTTGATGCGATTGAGACGGTTGCGCAAATCTTTGGTGATGAGCGCGTTGTAAAAACCGAAATTTTCTTTTACTGCGCCGAGCAGTGCCAAAAAATCGGCGATTTTTTCGCTTTCTTTGAAATAAATAACGTAATGCGAGCTTCGTTTGGTGTATTTTCCTTCCATTTGCATGTTTTTCAAAAACAGCAAAAGTTCGCGTGACAGATTAAAATAAGCGACCGTCATTTCCAAGTGGTAGCTTTTTTCGGGGTCGCTGACATTTCCGCATGCCAAAAACGCCCCTTTTAGAAATTCAACCTTGCAAGCGTCGCAGACGAAAATTTCCGAGCGGATCGTATAACAGGTCGAAGCGTTTTCGTAACCGAGTGCCGCAAGGATCGTTTTTGCTTTGTCGCCGACGAAACGAAGCTTGAACTGATTGGACAGTGTTTCTTTGCAGTCGTCCGCTTCGGAATCGAGAGAGGTCAGCTGTTTTACCAATTGCAATGTGCGGTCGCAGATTGTTTCGTTTTCGGTGACGAATCGAATCTCGCGTTCCGAAAAGGCTTGCCCGAAAAGGAAAATGCCCAAAAGCTGCGCTTTTTTGCAACAGATTTTTTGCGGCTTTTCGGACAGGATCGCCGCCTTTGTACTTTGATTGAATGTGATGTCGGAATGACTCATATATATGCCTACCGCCTTACAAAATTTCGATTTCGGGTTCGAGCAAAATGTCGAACCGCCTGTAAACCTCCGCTTGGATTTTGGCAATCAAATCTTTTACGTTTTGACTTGTCGCACCGCCGCGATTGATGATAAAACCCGCATGCTTTTCGGAAACCGCCGCACCGCCGACCGAGAAGCCTTTGAGGCCGCAATCTTCGATGAGCTTGCCGGCGAAATGCCCTTCGGGACGCTTGAATACCGAGCCGCAACTGGGATATTCGAGAGGCTGTTTTTCGCGACGTGTGGCAAGTTTTTCGGTATATTCGGCGGCAATAACATCGGGGTCGCCGTGCGAAAGGTGTAGGGTTGCCGATACGATGTATAAGTTCTTGTTTTGCATGAAAAGGCTTTTTCGATAGGAAAAGGCGCAATCTTCGGTGCGTAAGGCCAAAAGCGTTCCGTCGATCTTGTCGATTGCCGTCACTTCGGTCAAAACATTTGCCGTTTCGCCGCCGTAAGCACCCGCATTCATATATAACGCGCCGCCGACCGTGCCGGGAATCCCATAGGCAAATTCCAATCCGGAAAGCCCGCGTTTTTGCGCTTCACGGGAAAGATAAGGAAGCATGACACCGCAAGAAACGGTGACCGACGTTCCGTCGAAAATAAGGGTCGACAGGAGTTTTTTGGTGAAAATCACGCACAGATCCGAAGCGTCATCGGGAAAAAGCAGATTGCTCGTTCCGCCCGCCGTTACCGTACGACAACCGTGCGAATCGGCAAAAGCCACGGCATGCAACAATTCTTCGACGGTTTCGGGAAAAATCGCGTAGCGAGCTTTTCCGCCCGTGCGCATGGAGGAAACGGCGGATAAGTCGAAATCGGTATGGGTATTGTTAGGGAAAGACGTTGCCATAAAAGCCTCCTTGAACATAAAACGGTTCGAATACGGGTGGTGTCATACGTACAAACATATAGGGCAATACCGCACAGAAAAAT
>CAYNXA010000079.1:0-8166 GCA_964401015.1 uncultured Oscillospiraceae bacterium | reverse complement strand
CATCGATACCGCGTGTCGGTTCGTCCAAAAGCAACACCGTCGGGTCGGCCAAAAGCCAACGACCGAGAATGACTTTTTGCTGATTGCCGCCCGAAAGCGTGCGGATTTTTGTTTCTTGGTCGGGCGTTTTGATGCGCATGGAACGAATACATTCGTCGGTGCTGTTGCGCATTTTCGTTTTGCTCAAAAGCGGTCCCGAACGGTATTGTTTCAGGCTTGAAATGCACGTATTCTCGCGAATGTTCAAAATTCCGAAAATCCCGTCCGACCGACGTTCTTCGGTTAAATACGCAAATCCGTTTGCGATTGCCTCGCGCGGCGATCGATTTTTTATCGGACTTCGATTCAAAAAGAGATTCCCCGACCGCAAAGCGGACATACCGAACAGCGACGCAAGAAGTTCGGTGCGTCCCGCTCCGTCCAACCCCGCAATTCCGAGCACTTCGCCTGTATATGCCGTAAAGGATACGTCGCGAAGCTTGGTATATACGCCCGACAAATTTTCGACGCGCAACAATTCGTCACCGATATGATTTTCTTTGGGCGGATAGCGATTGGTCAATTCACGTCCGACCATCAATCGAATGATCTCGTCGGTCGTCAATTCGCTTGCCACGCGCGTGGCGACCCATTTTCCGTCACGCATGACCGTGACCTCATCGGAAATGCGCAGAATTTCCGCCATTTTGTGCGAGATATAAATAATACCGCAACCCCTGTCGCGCAGCATACGGATAATGCGAAACAAATGCTCCACTTCGCGCTCGTTCAGAGAAGAAGTCGGTTCGTCGAAAACGATGATCTTTGAACGATAGGAAACGGCTTTGGCGATTTCCGCCATTTGACGTTGGGAAACCGGCAATTCGCTCATTTTTTCGCGCGGGTCGATCGATACATCCAGTTCGGAAAAAATACGCTCGGTCTCTTCGTCCATTTTCTTTTCGCTCACAAACGGCAATTTACCGCACCATTTCGGATAGCGTCCCAAAAACATATTGTCTTTTACGTTACGTTGGAGAGCTTGATTCAGTTCTTGATGAACCATCGCCACGCCGTTTTCGAGAGCTTCTTTTGAATTTTTGAAGCGGACTTCCCGCCCCTCCAAAAAGATCCGTCCGCCGTCTTTGGCATATACGCCGAACAGACATTTCATAAGCGTCGATTTTCCGGCGCCGTTTTCGCCCATCAAGGCATGAACACTGCCCGCGCGAACCGTCAGCGACACTTTATCCAACGCCTTTACGCCGGGAAAGCTCTTTTCGATATTTTCCATGCGCAAAAGTATCGGCGTGTTTTCTTTAGCAGATTCCTCTATCATCACTCATCACCTGTTTTTTGTTATCGATTATTCTCGATTCGGCGTTTTCGCAACAACATTCGGTTAAAGTCATTCACCGACATAGGCGGAATATGGAATATTGACCCGCCAAGTGCCGACTACCGACGAGGAATCAATACCGTCGAACGGACTTTTCTCGTTCAAAAAGTTTTCGCCAATCGCCGTTATCGCACCTGCCATGCCTTCGGCATCTTGTTTCACTGTGCCGATCATACTGCCGTTTCCAATCGCCTCTTTTGCCGCATCGGTGGCATCTATGCCGAATACGGGAATGGTTTTGCCTTTACCGTTATTATACCCGGCTGTTTGTAATCCGGCAATCGCACCGAGCGCCATTTCATCGTTGTTTGCAATAATCAATTCAACCATATTCTTATTTGCTTCGCTGTACTGCGCCAAGATCGTACTCATATAGTCGGTCGCCGCCGCCGATGACCAAAGACCGTTTTGGTCGACAAGATATTTCTGACTGTTCGATGCATCGTAGAATTTCAACGGCTTTTTGCCCGCCGCCGTCAACAATTCGTCGCAATCCTCAACAGCATAACGCGTGCGGGCGATCGCTTCCAAATTTCCCTCTTGCCCTTTGAACATCACGTAGCCGATCTCTCCGTCATCGTTCAGATCGATCGTGTCGAAATTTTCGATAAGATATTCACCGATCATTTTTCCCTGAAGGTGTCCCGCCATTTCGTAATCGGTGCCGACATAGGCGCATTTTTCATAATTTCCGACAACTTCTTCACTGACCGACCGATTGAAGAATATAACGGGAACGTTTTTCGCTTTGGCAAGATTCACGATATTTTGTGCGGCATCGTCCGAACCGGTATCGACCACGTTTACGATCAAAAGTCGCGAGCCTTTTGCAAGAGCGGTGGTCACCTGTTCGGTTTGGGTCGTTTGATTGCCGTTGGCGTCGTAATTGTTATACGAATGTCCCGCTTTTTTCAAAAGCGCATCCAATTCCGATCGAACCGCCGATACGTAGGTATCGCTGTAGGTATAATAAAATACCGATATTTCGCCGTCATTTTTCGTCGCAGCGCACGACGCAAAAGCAAAAAGACACACCGTCAGCCAAATCACAGCAACAAGTTTTTTCATAAAGTCCTCCGAATTCGATTTTCGGTCACACAGTTGTCGATTTCCTCTCGAATCGATTTTTCATCGGTTTCGGCAAATGTGCATTTCCGCTACATAATGTGCGTCGCTTTGCGAAATCTTATGCATGAAAAGCGATATTTTAACCGATTTTATCGGGACAAAAGAAAAAGCGACCGATTTTTCCGCGGGAAAATCGGTCGGATTTGCGACATATATTCGATTTTAATTCGACCGTTTCGTTACGGTTGACGGGCAATCGTTTCGTGAACGACGGTTTTGGCAAGATTTACGTTTTTATAGCGCGGATCTTCGGTCACGTCGCGCAAAATTTTTATGTAATCAGGCAGTGTTACCGATTCGGATTCGTTTGCAAGCTCGATTTCCAAAATAGCTCGATCGTTCCAAAAAGGATAGAGATCCAATTCCAGTTTTCTGTCACCGAACGGAAGTACATAGCGTACCTTTTCGATCGAGCGACTGTCGGGAGCGGCTTCTTTCAAAAGTGACACATACGTATCTGCCGAAATTTCGTATTCGTCCTCGAAAGCAGACATAGCGGAAATGCGGCGTTTTTCGGTAAATATATACGATACCTTTTCGTTTTCGGTAATTTTTCGAACGCGGCGCGTACACCCTTGCAAGGCGTCCAGATACGTTTGGACGATTTGCAAGATTCGTCCTTTTCGAAATTCGGTCAAACAGGCATCGTTCGGGTATTCGATTAAAAATTTTCGTTCGGTTTCAATCGCAACGCTCATATCGTGTCCTTTCTTTTTTCTGCAAATTACAGTAGTTGCGTGACAAAAAAGCGGCACCGAAAAGGTGCCGCCGAAAAAATCAGTCCAAAGTGCGCAAGAACGAAATGCAACGTTCTACTTCTTCAAGACCGGTGGGTTCCAAGCCCTCGGATTCGATAACCATGAGCACATTGTTCTTGATCGCCCATTCGCGAACCGCTTTAACGGGTGCTTTGCCCGAGCCTACCGAAAGACCCTTTACACCGTCATGAACGTGATCGAAATTCTTGTTTTCATCGGCAGAAGGAATACCGTCTTTCAAGTGAACAAGTTTGATGCGATCCTTATGTTCTTCAAGAAATGCGATAACGTCACGACCACTGTTAAAGAGCCAGAACGTGTCGATTTCCAATACAACGCTTGTACGATTGATGATTTCATCTTCGAAAACGATACCGTCAGCCGTCGGGAAAAATTCTCTCGAATGGTTATGATAGCCGAGTTTAATTCCGTTTTCGGCAAGCTTCTTTTGTGCGCTGTTGAGTGTGTCAATGACCCAATTTGCCTTTTCGACGCTTGTCCAATCGCAACCGGGAACGATGAGCATATCGCAACCGATTGCCTTATGATAGGCGATGGTTTCATCAATCTTTTCGGGAAGAATAGCGTCCATGCCGGTATGTGTACCCGAACATACAAGACCGTTTTCGTCCAACCATGCTTTAACGTCTTCGGCCTTGTTATCGAAGAAGCCGGCAAACTCAATATACTTGTAACCGAGATCGGCTACCTTTTTCAATGCGTCTTTCAGCGATTCGGGCGTAATGTCTCTGACCGAATACATTTGCAAACCGTATTCTGTTCTTGCCATAATTATTACCTCACAATTTCATGATAAAATTTGACAGAATTCTGTCAATGGTATTATAGCACACAAAACCGATGTTTGCAAGTATAATTTTTGTGTTTTGCGAAAATACTGTTTTCACATTGTGAAAAAGGAGGGACTTATATGTGTGGAAAATTCTTTTGCGGCATGCTGACGGGTCTTGCTGTCGGCACATCCGCAACTCTTGCGGCGAAATGCTTTTGTGACAAAAAGGATGCCGCCAAAATCAAGCGAAAAGCGAAAAAGATGTTGGACCGTGTGGAACAGTATGTAAACGAAAACATGAATATCGGCTAATCTGCAATCGCCGCAGTCGGGAACGGAATATTTTTTCGATTGCGGCGAAAGTATTGGGTAAACAGTACAAATCGTCACTTGACCGAAACAATGTGAAATTCCGGTGACGTTCGATGAAAATATAGCAAAATTCACATGAAATTTTGTGAATACTATTGACTTTTTACACATTTTAGTGTAAAATACAGACAGACGATAACAAAACAAACCGTTATCGAATCATTCTTTGGAGGTACATTCTCATGATTAAGATTTTTGCAGGTCTCAAGGGTTCGGGTAAAACCAAAAATCTGATTGACATGGTCAATGCTTCCGCTGCCAGCGCACACGGCAACGTTGTTTGCATCGAACAGGGTAACAAGCTGATCCACGAAATCACAAACAAATCAAGATTGATCGATACATTGACCTACGGCGTGGACAATGCCGACGAACTTTACGGATTCATCAGCGGTATTCTCGCTTCCAATTATGACATCACCGACTTGTTTATCGACTCGGCTTTGAAAATCTGCAAAAACGATATCGTCCTCTTCGAAACGTTTATGCTCAAAGTTATTCCCCTGCTCACAGAAAGCAGCGTGAATTTCACGGTTACCGCTTCGGTTGAGTTGGAAAAGATTCCGGAATCGTTGAAAGGTTATCTCGTATAAGTGCGGTACATTCCATATCGATACAAGTATTTCAAACGGCGCGACTTCGGTCGCGCCGTTTGATTGTTTATTGTATTACGATTTGCCAACTGTGAGGGGGGTAGGCACGGAATCTTTTTGCGACAAAAATTCCCACGACAAGTACAACCGCCGACACACCGATATAGAACCATGGCAACGATTCCTGACGAATCGGCAATGTTGATCCGTCCGGGACTTGCGTCCGTGTTGCGTTCGCGTTCATGAAAATCCTGAACGCGGTTTTCGTCAAAACGATTGTCGGGCGGCACTTGTCGATTGTCGTGAAAATCGATGGGCTGCTCCTCGACTATATCATTGTGGGATGGCATATTGGCTGGTAGGGCGTTGTCTTCGTTCGAATTTTCCGTTTGTTCGTATGCACTGTCAATAATTTCGGAAACATTTATGTCGCGCAAAAACTCCGAAAAGTATCGATGATACCGCTCGGTATATTCTTCGTTTGCGGCTATCACATTCCACAAAGGGCGGTCATCGTCCGAAGCGTTTTCGATCGGTTTGTCGCTCGGCGCATTAACAACAGTGTTCGCGTTTCCGCTACCGAACGTGCCGAACGCAAGGTTATAGTCCCATGGTATCATGGACAGCTTCCCGTTTTTTTCGTAAAGATAGTAATTGTGTACCATTGAGCCCGTATAGCTGTCGCCGTTGCATACATAATTATGCACGACGAAATAGCGTATTATTTGCTCAAGGTCAACTACCGATTCGATTTCGTCGTTATACAAAAGATTCCGCAACGATTCAATAAGCCGCGTTTGATCGGATTTGTCGATATCGGTCTTGTCATTGTCCCATATGTCGGCGTAGCTCTCGACCGTATCGTCGATATATTGCAGTTTTACGGCGGAAGAATTCATGCCGCCGCGATTGCCGCCGGACTGCGTACTTTCCGGTTTATACAGATTTCCGTAGTCGGAGCCGTAATTGCGTTCCAAAAACGCTTCTTCCACGCCTTCGACGGCAAGATACAGCCCCCATTCTTCCCCGTTTACCGTTATGTAGGCATAACTGCATAAAGGGGACTTCACGCCAAAACGGTTCATCAGCGTATAAGTCAAATAATCTTTCATCATGGTCGAATCCTGTATCAAATTGTTCAAACACAGTTTGTCCAACCCATGATAAGATTTCGTGTCGTCGTAATGGTCAAATTCGATTTTGAAGCTGTAACGTTCACTTCCGAGGTTTGCCACCGTGGAAAGTGACGTATTTCCTTTTGTGCGAATCCCCACATTTTTATACGATTCGCCGTCAATGACGACCGTTGCCGTGTAATATTCTTCGTTTGCGGCATTTTCGATCATATCGTCCCAATCGTTCATGACGATCGCCACGGTATGAACTGTCGATGTATCAAACAGCCGGTCTTCATATCCGATCGCGCGCACGGTCGATCGAATGCCGAGCGTGGCACCGTTCATAAACAAAAAAGTCAAAACAAGCATAAAAACCGTCATGACTGCGGCAAAGCGCTCCAATCGTTTACTTCCCGACATCGCCCGCTTACCCCATATAATCGCCGTTATACGATACGATCACGGCACCGGTGACGCCCGGAATTTCCGAAAGTGCGTTGACGAAATCCGTGTCGTCCTCTTTTAAGCGAACTTCGATATTCAGCTCGATCGAACCGCGAACGGCAGATTTGCTTTTGACGGTGGATCTTACTACGTTATCGGCAATCAGTTTTATTGCTTTTTCTTCGGTATCGCGGTCGGCACAGGTAAGGACAACCATATACGGACGCGTATTCGAAGAACGATTGACGAAAACAAGCAAAACCAAACCGATGCACACACTGCCGATTACGGCAAGCGGAATCATACCTGCCGCCAAAATAATGCCTGCCGCAATCGACCAAAACAAGAACGCGATATCGAGCGGATCTTTGATTGCCGTACGGAAACGTACGATCGACAGTGCGCCGACCATACCGAGCGACAAAACGACATTACTGGTCACGGCGAGAATCACCATGGAAGTGATCATCGTAAGAGCTACAAGGATTGTACCGAATCCCGCGCTGTACATAACGCCGCGGTAAGTTTTTTATACACGAGAAAGATAAACAAACCGATTCCGAACGAAAGCACGACAGTCAAAAGCATATCGAGAATGCTGACCGAAGTTACTTTATCCAAAAAATCGGATTGGAAAATGTCCCCGAAAGTCATAATTGGTTCCTCATGAATTTCACTGTGTTAATCGGAACTGCGGCAGAGCCTTATTCGTATGCGCGACAGGCGGCGTATTTGGAATATGCCGTTGCGTGTCGGTCCCCCAATTGTACCGCATCGCGAATCACATCGGGCAAAAAATTGTCCCACTTTACTTCCAAAATACACAGATCACCCGTCACGGGGATCGTCGGACAATGCGGGTTCAAAAAATCCGTACACCGCAGTGCGGTGCGTATCGAATAATCCAAGGTAACGCGAACGTTGCCGGCGGGAAAAACAAACGGTTCTCTTATATAGTCCACGATTACTTTTGCGTCCAATCGCTCATGCCGAATACGGGAATAAAAGCCGCGTATGACCGCGTTGTCATGCGTTTTCATCCAATCGACATTTCCGTTCACGATCGACTCGGCTTGCCCGATTGTCAGCAATGCGGAATCTTTTCTTCCCAAACCGCCGTATTTGTATTTTCGTTCCAGTCGAATCACCGATGTGTCGTAATTATACAGGCGGATTCGATATTTTTCGCGCAACATGGCGCCGTCGATTTTTTCGCGCAACGCTTTGTCGTCGGGGCTGTCGAAATACAGACTTCGAATCGCATATCGACCGTCGGTTGCATACGGGTCCGCCTTCATGACGACAGACAGGCGTTTGCGAAGAATCGAAACATCCGCATACCCGATTTCGTGTTTAATTTCATGGCGAAATTGCAACGTGCCCGCACCTCTTTTCTGCCGTTCTGCCTCTGCGGCTTTTTCGAACGCTTACGTGATTTCCTCGGATATCGGCAGTTCAAACCAAAATGTACTGCCCGCAACCGTATTGCTGACAACGCCGTAACGAGCACCGTGTTTTTCCAAAATCGATTTTACGATCGAAAGTCCGACACCGCTGCCGATTTGCGAACGCTTGTGTGTAT
>CAYNXA010000078.1:0-8182 GCA_964401015.1 uncultured Oscillospiraceae bacterium | reverse complement strand
AGAAAAAGCCGAACGAAACGCACAATTCGAACGGGAAGAACTGGAATACAAAAAGCAGTCGGATGCGCTCGATTACGAAAAATGGTTGCGGGAATTCGAAGAAGAAAGTACACTTTCGCGTGCCGAATTGGCGCGAAAACTGGCAAACGACCGACGGGACGCCGCTTTTGACGACGAGGCGAAAGAATTGAGCGATCGAAAAGAAAATCAATACGGTGAAGAATATTGGAGCGTATACGAACAGGCAAAAGAAATGCTGAATAAGCCGGTATACGATGCCGAAAAGAAAACCTATCGGTTCCGATATTCCGGTCAAGACGTTCGGAATTGGATCGCACACCAATCGCTTACCGTCGCGGAGCGTGAGAAGATTTTGAAAGAATTGGGATTGATGGAATAAAACGCAAAACGGAAACGGAAAGTACGAGAAAGAAAAGCACGGAAAAGGAAAATGCGGGAAAACGAAGCGCGTGACGCGTGGAGCACGTAGGAGTGCGGCTTCGCGGATTGCAAGGATAGACCGTAATGTCCGATCGTAATGTTTTGAAGGAGGAGCGAGGCTCCTCCTTTTTGATTTATACCGATGCAATCGGGTTTATCGCTCTTTGGGCAACGTAAGACATACCCGTTCGTCACGGCTTTGCAAAAACGTCCTTGCAAGCATTTTTGCTCATGGTAAAATAAAGATGAAATGTCGGGAGTTTTCGCAAACCGTTGTGAAAATCGTTTCGACAGAATCAAAACAAAGGAGCCGAAACAGAATGACAAAAATTACCGAAAAACGTATTGAAAACTTTAGATTTTATTTGATGAACGAAGAAAAGAGCAATGCCACACTGGAAAAATACGTCCGTGACATATCCGCTTTTCGCTCGTGGCTTTGCGGCAGAGGTGTGGATAAGCAAACCGTGCTTGCATACAAGACCTATCTTATCGAGAAATACAAGCCGACAAGTGTCAATTCCGTTCTTTCTTCCCTGAACCGATTTTTCGGCTATAACGAATGGTATGACTGTAAGGTGAAACCCTTGAAAATTCAAAAACAAATTTTTGCTTCGAAAGATAAGGAACTGACCAAAGCGGAATACGAAAGACTGCTTGCGGTGGCAAAATCCAAGAAAAACGAGCGGCTGTATTTACTTATGCAAACGATCTGTTCGACGGGAATTCGTGTGTCGGAGCTGCGCTTTATTACGGTAAATGCGGTACATACGGGCATTGCCGATGTGAATTGCAAAGGCAAAATGCGGCGGGTCTTCTTGCCGAATGCGTTGCGAAAATTGTTGTCGAAATATATGAAAGAGCAAAAAATAACAAGCGGTGCCGTGTTCGTAACAAGGAACGGCAACCCGCTTGACAGGTCGAATATTTGGTCGGACATGAAAAAGCTTTGCGAAGCGGCGGGCGTCTTGAAAGACAAAGTGTTTCCGCACAACTTGCGTCACCTTTTTGCGCGTACATACTACTCGTTGCAAAAAGATATTGTCCGTCTTGCCGATATCAAAATCGATTACAGTGCGTTGAATTGCGAAGCAGTCGGCAGTTTCAATGAAGGTGTACAATGGGTAACCCGTCGTGAGATGACGTACAATTCCGATGTGCAACTTTACGGGTTGATTGACGAAAAAGGAAAATTTTTGATTGAAATGACCGACGAATATACCGACGTCGAACCGTTTTACGACAGTGCGGCATGGGTGAAAGTCGGAAACAATCAATACCGTGCCGTTGACAAGCAGGGAAATTATTTGACCGATATATACACGGAAGCGCAGTCGTTTTCCGACGATGTTGCTTGGGTCAAAAACTCCGACGGCTATTGGCTCGTTATCGATAAAAACGATGACGAGATATTTACCTATGAAAAATATAAAGGCGTGTACCGTTTCTCGCAGTTTTCCGAAGGAAAGTGTTTGGTTGTTCTCTACACAAACGACTACAACAAAAAAGAAGTATACGTGCTTGATAAGGACGGAAATACAATATCGGTCGAAAATTCGCAAAGCTGGTATGATTCGGATATCACCCTCGGTTCGTTTGTAAACGGCTATGCCAGGTGCGCCAATAAATGGGGCGAGGTAAACGGAAACGTTTTCTGCAATCTGCTTTACGTGAAAGACGACGGCAGTGTCTTATTACTCAAAACCGGTATGGGTGGCGGTATAACGGCTAGAAGATTTTACAGTGCGCCCGCGTTTGAAAACATAGAAATTTCCGTTGCCTACGATTTTGACGAAGACGAAACCGCAACCGTTATTTTCCAAGGCAAAGACGAACTGTACTATAAAGTTCGAATCGACGCGAACGGGGAGTTTCTCGAAGAACCGAAAAACGGGTTGAGCTATGCGGAAATGGGAGTCGCTTTCACAAATCCGAATTCGGATGTTCTCAAAGACAGCGGTTTTACCGTTTCGGACGTTGTCAAAATATTTACCTGAAGCAACTTTTCACAACATACAAATAAACGAAAAAGAAGGGATTTTCCATGAAAAAGAAATTTCGCATTTTATTTGCGACAATTCTCGCGCTTGCCATTATGTTGTCAAGCATTCCCGTGTTCGCGGCAAGTTATGCCACCGGCACCTACAAGCCGAGCGAATGGGACGGACTGAATATTCGTTCCGGCGCCTCGACCTCTTATTCGATCGTCGGCAGAATCGCCGCCGGCACAACGTTTACCGTGACCAAAGTCAGCGGAATTTGGGGTTATACCACCTGCAACGGAAGAACCGGTTGGGTGTGTTTGGATTATGCGACGTATGTCGGGTCGACGAATTCGACCACTTCCGCTGCAAGCAGCGGAAAGATCGTAAGCCGTGATGACGGAACATGGCTTTTCCCCGTTGATAAAAAGTACTATAATTTGTTTAGCGATTGGTGCGGTTGCCCCGGACATGACGCATGTATTTTTTGCGGTGTACGTCACTATAATTGGGAAGATAACGTTGAATTTAAGGGGCATTGCGGTCAAATGGGACACAACGGCTTGGATTTGGCAGTCGTAGCAGGCACCCCTGTCTACGCTTCCGCTTCCGGCACTTACTATACAGGCGGTTCGACATCACATGATAGAGGATATTACATTGTAATCGAACACAATATCGGAAACGGCGTTTCCTATTATTCGGGTTATCAGCACTTGAGCAAGTTTAATTCCTCTTTGAAAGACGGTCAATCGGTAAAAGCGGGTGATTTGATCGGATACAGCGGCTCAACCGGTGCCGGTTCGGGAACACATTTGCATTTCGGAATCGTAATCGGAAAATCCGGATACGGACTCGGCGGTTTGGAAGCCTTTGAATTATGGAATTCAAGCAATCCGTGGGCAACTTCAAGTTCGGCAACACAAGGACGAATCCTAAACAATCCGGCGGATAATTTGCCCACTTCAACGCAAGGATGTTCAAAGGGCGCGCTCGAAGCGCATAAAGGGTCGGTTCATTACACGTTTGACAAAAGCAAAGTGTCGATAGGAAACGGCAACGTTGTCGCGGTTTCCGACTACTACCTCGACGTGAACGGCTACGTAAACGGCGAAGAAAAAAAGAGCCTTAACGGGTATGTGACATTTGACGTTTACATAAACGGCTCTTGCGTCAAGAGCAATGTCGGCGATTTTTGCACACAATATCCCGACGGTACGGCATACGAAATCAAAAACATAAAAGCCGCCTCCGGTTATGAATACGCTTCTGGCAGTTCCCTTGTCGGCAAAATCAACGGTGCGCATACCTATCCGATTTTGAATATCGTTTCGCAAAAAGCCGAAACGTCCCAAACTACTTCTTCCGTCAGCTCGAAAATCGATGTGCCCGAAGTAAAGTATGTCACCGAGGAAGCGAAAAACAGCACTTCCTCTGTTCCGAGCGGCTATTATGAAAGCATACCGTACGGTCAGTCCGCGGAAAACTACACGCCGATCATGCTGTATCGTTATCGCGACAAAAGCGAAACGACCGAATACGGCAATTGGAGCGAAGCTAAGTATACGTCAAGCACCGTAACCGAAAGCGATACGGTTTCGGTGATCTCTTCACAAAAATATTATAACTATTACCACTATTGTTCTCAAACGTACGGCGGGGTGTCCAACAACGTCGATTCGATAAAATACGGCAGCGGCGGTATTTATCATACCAAGAAAACCACGACGGAAATGACGAAATCCAACATTGCCGACAAGGGCGGAAAAACCCTTTACGGCGGGGAAAACAGCAACAAGTGTGAAAAAGGTCAACGGGTTTGGGCGCAAGCCGATCCGTTTATCACCTACGAATATACGTACAAAACACGCACAAAAACCGTCAAGACCGTTTGTACGGCGTGGTCGGATTGGCAAACTGCGGAACCGAACGCCAATAACCGCGATGTGGCAAACCAAATGTTCTTCAAATATCAGCCGAAAACCTATACCGTGTCGTATAATGCAGGCGGCGGCACAAACGCTCCGCAAAGTCAAACGAAAGTACACGGCGAAACCGTAAAATTGTCTGCGCAAGTGCCGACACGTAACGGCTATACTTTTGCGGGTTGGGCGACGAGCGCAAACGGCAACGTGTCGTATAAGGCGGGCGGTTCGTATACTCCCGATGCCAATATAACGCTCTATGCGATTTGGAACGCCAATACCTATACCGTGTCATACAATACCACCGGCGGCACAAACGCTCCGCAAAGTCAAACGAAAGTACACGGCGAATCGATACGATTGAGCACGCAAGAACCGACAAAAACCGATTGCATTTTCTTGGGTTGGAGCAGAACGGTCGACGGAGATGCCGAATTTGCGTCCGGAAGCGTTTATTCGTCGGATGAAACCGTAACGTTGTATGCCGTTTGGCAGGAAAAAGAAAACGAAGTATACTACGTTATTTACAATTCCAACGGCGGCAGTCAAGCGCCGTCTATGCAAACCAAAAATCAAGACGAAACCGTTACGATCAGCGATATGGTACCCGTGAGAGACGGATATGTTTTCGAAGGTTGGGCAAGCGGCAACGAGGCGGTTGCCACGTATTTTCCGAATGACACTTACGGCGAAAACAAAACGCTGTATCTCCGTGCCGTTTGGACGGCAAAAACGTACACCGTTTCGTATCATGCCAACGGCGGAAGCGGCGCACCTACCGAGCAGATCAAAACGCACGATGTGCCGATAACGATTTCCCGCACCAATCCCATGAAAGAAAACCACACGTTTGTCGGTTGGTCCGACGATCCATATGCAAAAGCGGCGAAGTATTTTGCGGGTGAGTCTTTTTACGAAAACACCGACACGGTGCTTTATGCGGTATGGGAAGAAATCACAGAAGAACCCGAAACGAAAAATGAGGAACGGGAAGAATTCGGCGAGGATAAAACGCAAAACGAAAAAGAAATGCCTTTCGAGGACATTCCCGAAGATGCCTGGTATAAAAACGATGTGGAAAATGCCTATAAAAACGGACTGATCAAGGGAAAAAGCGAAAAGCGTTATGCGCCCGGCGACAATATGACGTATGCCGAAGCAATCAAGCTTGCTTGCACGATTTATCAGCTGTATTACGATGGCACGGTTACGATAACCAACGGAACGGATAGGTGGTACAGTACGTATATGGACTATGCTCTCGAAAACAGAATCGTGAGAAAGGATTATACGTCTGTCGCAAACGAATATGTAACGCGAAAAGAATTCGTCAATATTTTTTACGGAGCATTGCCGCTCAAAGAATTTGTTCCAATCAATCAAGTGGAAAATGACTCCATACCGGACGTGAAGCAAGGCGACGCTTATGCAACCGAAATTTATACGTTTTACAAGGCGGGTATTCTTACGGGAAACGATGCCACCGGAACCTTTAAGCCCGACAGTTCTATTCGAAGAAACGAAGTGGCGGCTATCGTAACGAGAATGTTGGATAGCGGTGCGAGAAGAAAGACAAACTTTTGAAGAAATCGGCGAAACGTTTTTGCCGAATGATTGAGCCGCATTTCCCGTATTATTTCCGATTATAACGTAACAGCCCCGTTTGAAAGAAATTTCAAACGGGGCTTATCCTATGTCAAGCGTTCCGCTTGACTTTTTTCGCTTTACCTGTTACGGGTCAGTATCACTCGGAATCGGCGGGAGTCCAGATGCTCCAACTCCAGTCGATGTAACTGCCGACGCCGCCATTATCGCCGTTGTCGTCCTTGACTTCTTCCTCTTCTTTGGGGCAGGGCGCTTTATAGAGATAATACACCGTGTCGGCACGGGTGCAGTCGGTGTTGGCGGCAACGAGGGTCGACGGGTCGTCGATCATCTTCAGACCGTTTGCCCATGCCAGCGGTTCGGCGTAATAATTTCCCCGAAGGGTTTTATAAACACGGTCGGTATTGCTGATCGGCGGCTGTCCGACAGAACGATAGAGGAAGGTCAGAATTTGCGCCGCCGTGCAAGTGGCGTTGGGAGAGAATGTAGTTGCCGAAGTGCCGCCGGTGATGCCCTCTTCTATAGTCGGTGTAGCGGTAGTCGGAATTTTGTTCGACATAGCGCAAGGTGCGATAAATAAAGGTTGCCATTTGCTGACGGCTCAGCGGCGCATTGGGCGAGAAAGTGGTAGCCGACGTACCGCCGGTAATGCCGACGGCATACGCTTTCAAGGCATACGGGTCATCGGTGTCGGCAAAAGTGCCGCTCGGTGCGGGGGTGATGGTTTTTTCGGTCAGCTCTTCGGCGAGTTTTACGGCGATCGAACAGAATTGCAAACGAGAACAGTTTTGCTTATAATCCCATCCGAGAAGTTCCGTATCGAGCAGATTATCGTTGAGAGCAAGGTTTACATCGCTTTGCGCCCAAGTGCTCATGTGCGCTTCGGATTTTAAGGGCGAAGCGAACGTGCTGGGAAAATACCGATCGGCGCTGTTCAGCGCCCTTGCTTCATACGCCTCGTTTCCGGCTATTACCCCTGCTTTCCATTCTTCAAAGGGGACACTGTCTCCTACGGTGTAGAGCTGATCGTATAGATTCAAGTCGTCGGTTGACACGCCGCAAAGTTGGCAGCTGTTCCACCACACGTGTTCGCCGGCGGCGTTGACGCCGATATATACCGCGTCGGCGGGAAATTCATCGTAAACCGTGCCGTGCCGTTGGATGGCTTAAGTCAATGCCCGCCACGGCGAGCAGCCCGGCGTCATACGCCACATGATTCGGGTCATATTCGCATTTGCCGCAGTAGTCGCAAGAATAATAATAGAGATAGTGATCATCGTGGTCGGCATAATGACAAACACGGTCCGCCGATCGGATCTGTGTGTGATATTCGTGGGTGGTGCAGATTTCCTTTGCGGCAGAAGCACCCGCTTTTTGTGCGGCAACAACGTCGTCACCGGAATAGCATTTGATGGTTAACGCGCCTCCGATATAACCGAAAAAAGATTTATCGTCTATCGTCTGCTTAAACTCGCTCACGCGGGATTCGGGAATAAACACGGTTCCTTTCGAAAGATACAGCGGAATGGCGGCACTGACTTCCCAATAGTTATAGCCTCCGATAATGTTTCGTTGCCCTTTTTTGCCATATTATACACAAAGTCATAGGCATCTACTTCGGGACTGAGCCGGATTTCCTTCAAATATTCCGACATGGCGATAGATTCCGCCATCTCGTTTGCCGTGCTCACATTAAAGACGACGACGGTCATGTTTTCCTTGTTTGCCGAAAGGTCTCTGCCTTCGGGATCGGTCACCACGACTACCTTTTCGGGCATATTGTCGCGGTTATACGTTTCGGCTTCCGCACGGGTGCGGAACGTTTTCATGGAGCGGCGGGCTTTTCGAATCTGATTCCATTCTTCTTCCCACTCGGCCTTTTGCTCCGCGTTAAACACTTCGCCCGCCAACGTCAGATCGACCTCGATCGCAGGATAGTAGGTGGAAGAATTGCGTCGCACGGTGGCGGGTACGCCGTTTACCGTAGCGGAAAAGGTTTCGGGCGTGACGACCGTTTCACCGGTAAATGCCAACGTGCCGTTTGCACAGTAGCCCGAACCGAACATCAATTGGAGCGTCACGTGATAGCTTCCGCCGTTGCGGAAGTAGGGAATACCGTTGTCGTCAACGTTGTATTCGCCGTCCCGGTAGGTGTAGAGAAAACCGGGACCGTTTGCCGTAAGATCCACGCCGTCGCCCGTGAACGACGTGACGGTGGGCACATAGTTC
>CAYNXA010000077.1:0-8203 GCA_964401015.1 uncultured Oscillospiraceae bacterium | reverse complement strand
GTATAAATATCGGGAACAAAAAACGACAGTATCAGCGCGATGGCATACCCCGGCAACAAAAACCACAAGATCGAAATGCCGGTCATCACACGAAGCATGGAAAAACCCATGGCAAGCGCAATGGCGACCGAAAGACTGCGTTTGATCGTTTTTCCCGAAATGGCACCGGCGCTGACCGTTTCGATCTGCTTTTCCAACACGGCAACCGCAGGCTCCGCCGAAATGATAAACCAGCCGAGAAGCATGGAAAGCGGAATCATAATGTAGTAGGTCTTTCCGTCGACAAGCGCACCGCCCAACTCCGCGCCGAGCGAAGAAAAGCCGACGTTTACGCCCGTTAAGAAAAGCACCAGTCCGACATAGGTATACAAAATGCCGATCAAGATCTTGGCAAGGCTTCGACCCGACATTTTGAGAAGTGTCAATTGGAATACCAAAAATATCGCGATGATCGGCAGAAGTGCCACCGCCGTTTCGGCAAGATAGGCGGGAATCGCACCGAGGTAGGCTTTTCCGATCTCGGCAGTATCGACATACGACGCGGCACTGATTGCCGCCGAAGTCTCACTGCCGTTATAGAAAAAGCCGAGGATCAATACCGAAAGGATCGGACCGATCGAACAAAGTGCAACCAAACCGAAACTGTCTGCCTCGGCGCGCTTATCGCTTCGGATATTGGATACGCCGATACCCATTGCCAAAATAAACGGAACGGTCATCGGCCCGGTCGTCACGCCACCCGAATCGAACGCAATACTCAAAAAATCCCGATCGCAAAAGGCGGCAAGTGCAAATACCACAAGGTAAAAGCCGATCAATAACCAACGAAGATTGGCGCCCGTCAGAATTCGCAACATACACACCGACATGAAAAATCCCACGCCCACGCCGACGGTAATCAAAAGCACACTGCTTTGAATATGCGGCACGGTTTCGGCAAGCACCTGTAGATCGGGCTCCGCCACCGTAATGGCAAATCCCAGTAAAAAACTTACGCCGAGTATCAAGGGCAAATTCCGTGTTTTGGTCAATGCCGTACCGATCTTATTTCCGATCGGCGTCATGGATTGTTCCGCACCGAGTGAAAAAAGTCCCATGCCGACAATGATCATCAACGCGCCGACCAAAAAGCTCACCAAAAGCTCGGATCGGATCGGGCAAACAAATAAGCACAACACCGCCACAATGGCAATGATGGGCAAAACCGAAACAGCCGATTCTTTTACTTTTTCCGAAATCGCCATTCGGTTGTTTTGAAAACGCTCGCTCTTAAGAATTGTTTTCGCCTCCCTTTTATGCACGGTAAACCGTAAGATGCAATTCATGAGCCGCACGGCTCAAATTCATGAAACAATAGATTTCGATTTTTTCCGCAAGGCAATTTATGAATCTCACGCTTCCTTTGCAATTATTTTATCACAAAGCAGGCATTTTTTCAACCGAAACCTTGCAAATAAATGTTAACATTTCAAAAAGCCTATTCACATTTTTCGACACGTGCCGTCATTTCATTTGCCGCCAAAATCGAAAACCCCGCCGACATCGGCGGGGTTTGGAATCTTCTTACGCTTCGACTATGTACGCATCAATACTTGACCGGTTTTGAGGTCAAATATTTCTTGACCATAAGAGCAACCTTAAAGGTGATCGCGTGTTCGAATTCGCGCAGGTCAAGGCCTGTCAGTTTGCGAATTTTTTCCAATCGATACACCAATGTGTTGCGGTGTACAAACAGCTTTCGCGAAGTCTCGGATACGTTCAAATTGTTTTCGAAAAAGGCTTGAATGGTCATGAGCGTTTCTTGGTCAAGACTTTCGAGCGAGCCTTTCTTGAAAACTTCCTGCAAAAACATTTCGCACAATGTCGTCGGCAATTGATATACCAATCGACCGATACCGAGATTTTCGTAATTGATGATGTTCTTTTCGGTGTCGAATACTTTTCCGACTTCGATGGCAATCTGTGCTTCTTTGAACGCACGTGCCAAATTTTTGATATTGTCGGCGACCGTTCCGATTCCGACCGTCACTCTTTGATAGAATTCCGAACCGGTCGTGTCCACGATCATGTGCGCAACCTTTTCGATCTCTTTGCTGTCGCAGTCGGGCTTTACTTCTTTTACCAAAACGATATCGTTCTCGCCGACGCTGATGACATAATCCTTATTCTTTTCGGGGAACATATTTTGAATCACATCGTAGGGCATGATATCGGTCGTTTCGTTAAAGCGGATAAAGTAAACGACGCGCGGCACTTCGCTGTTGAAATGCAATTCTTTTGCCTTGATATAGATATCGCTCGGCAAAATATTATCGAGAATCACGTTTTTGATAAAGCTGGATTTGTCGTATTTTTCATCATACAATATCTTGATATTGTTCAACGAAACCGCCAGTACGGAAGCAATCTCGTACGCGCTCTTGTCCTCGCCCTCCACGAAGATCACGTATTCAAGCTTGGCATGCGTGCCGATCGGACGGTACGTATAGCCGTCTTGCGTATACGTTTCCATGGAATAGGCGATATTTTCGATAATATCCCTGCGATCTTCCCCGATCTTCACAAGTTCGCTGCAAGCGATAACCGTGCCGCTTTCGTCGATAATTCCCAGAACGCGGTCGATCGAGTCTTTCATTTGGTGGATAACACCTTGGAACAATCTGTTCGACATACCTTACGCCTCCTTAATCAAACGAATCGTATAATATATTCCGCCGGCAAGATATTGGAAGAACATCACGCCGTATACGACAGCTTCGCCAATCGTCGAAGAAAAGCCCGCGGCATCGACAGCCGTGCGGATTCCGCCGACAATTTCCAAAACCAATAACGCAATCATAAGAATAAACGAAATATAGGTCGGTTCGAAATGAAGTTTGCGCTTCTTTTCGGCACGATATTTGGCCGAAAGCTTATACGCCCCGAAACAGCACAATGCCGATGCAACGACCAATAGCGCCGAAAGGATCGTCTTGACAAGGCTTCCGATCGAAAAGCCCCACAACGTTACCAAAAAGACGGCATTTGCAACCGTGAACAGGAAAAAGTCGCGGTCGTAAATATGATAGACCATATACAAGAGCGCCAAAACGATCGTCGCTACGACCAACACCCATAAGCTCGGATTGTTGAACCAGCCCCAATATACCGACACGGCGACAAGATACAAAACGATCGAGAAGAAATTCAGCGAAGAATACGAACGCATCGATTCGTCGATCTTCTTTTTCTTGACGTACGCGGCATACCCGCCCGTCAGCAACAAAAGCACACCCATCACGATCATGTAAACGGGATTGCGTACCGTGCGGAAAAACGTAAGCTTTGCCGCATTGGTATTCAGGCGAAAGATTCCGATGATCGCCGCGCATACCACAATGAACAGCGACGATATTCGGAAGAAAATAATGTCCTCTTTGTACTGCTTGTCTGCCTTGTTGTTTTGGTTCTTTGCCATTATCGTACTCTCCTTTTCGGTTGGTTCTCTGTCTATGTTCCGTTATTTCAAATTGTCCGTATAAAGCATAATGCCCGACAGAACGCACAGCGGCGCCGTTTCGGTCCGCAAGATCCGCGCGCCCAGGCTCACCGAACAAATTCCCGCGTCGGTCGCCGCTTTCGCCTCTTCGGGAGCGATCCCGCCTTCGGGACCGACAAAAAACGAAAGGGTCTTCGGCGTCTGCGCCATTTGCTCCTCGCAAAAGCGTTTCAAATCGTATTCGGTTTCGTTTTCGTAGCAAAAAAAGCTTTTGTCGGCACATCGCATTCGTTCGAGCGCTTGCTCATACGAAAGAATTTCCGTAACCGTCGGTATAATGCTGCGTCCCGATTGCTTTGCCGCTTCTTCGGCGATCGCGTTCCAGCGTTTTCGTTTCTTTTCCGCCGCCTTTTCGTCGGGGCGGGATATGCAACGCGAAGTCAAGACCGGCACGATCTCGGAAACGCCCAGTTCCACGCATTTTTGCAGGATCCATTCGAATTTGTCGCCTTTCGGCAATGCCTGAAACAGACTTACGCGCACGCTCGGTTCGCTCAAACTTTGTGCGGAACGTTCCGCGATCAATATCGCTTCGTCGTGCGTAAGCGCATCGATACGGCAAAAATAATCGTGTCCCGCGCCGTCGCAAACGGTGAGGTTGTCGCCCGTCCGCATACGCAACGAAAGCGATATATGCGCCGCGTCTGCGCCGCGCAATACGATACGGTTATCTTGCCCGATATCTTCTTTTTTTATGAAAAAACGAGGCATGGCGTCACATCCCGCCGTTTCGATTTTCGACGTGCGTGATCAATAGCGCCGTCCAATCGCCGTCGTCGGTGCGTTCGCAAACGCGAAATCCGCCGTGCTCGAAATGTGCGGCAACTTCATCGGCACGCACCGCCAATATGCCCGACAAAACCGCATAGCCGTTTTCGGCAAGCAAATTCTTAAACAGCGGCGCCATACTTTTGAGTACGTCCGCCACAATGTTTGCCGTAAGCAATTCGTATTTTCGCGTCGAAATTTGCGAAAGAAATGCTTCGTCGTCGGTGATACTGCCGGCGAAAAGCTCGTATTTGTCGGGAGATACGGCGTTTGCTTCGAAGTTTTCCCGCGCAACGCGCACGGCGTTGTCGTCGATATCGATCGCCGTTACGTGCGAATCGGAAAGTTTATTCGAGGCAATGCCCAAAATGCCCGAACCGCAACCGACATCCAACGTTTCGTATGGGCGCGTCAGCATACGGTCGATCTTTTCGATATACGCAAGGCAAAGCTTGGTCGTTGTATGACTGCCCGTGCCGAAAGAGGAGGACGGGTCGATTTCCACAATAATGCGATCCTCGTCGTTTTCAACCGTCTCCCACGTCGGCTTTATCAAAAATCGCTCACCGACCGAAAGGGGCTTGAAAAAGCGTTTCCAGTTGTTCGCCCAATCCTCTTCGGCAATTGAGCCGACAGTCAGGGACAACTCGCCGTATTCGTGTGCAGTGTCCTCTTGACGCAAACGTGCCAGCGCCGCACGGATCGCACCCAGTTGCTCGGCACCCTCCGCATCGTCGGTCACGTAAAAAGTCAAAGTCGTGTCGCAATGGGTAAGTTCCATGAGAGAATCTTCGATGTAATCCCAATACACTTCTTTGTCGTGAAGAAATTCTTCGAAATCACGGCTGTCCTGTACGGTATAACCGCCGACTCCGTGCAAGATCAAAATGCCGGCTACCGGCTCAATTCCCGCTGTTTCGGTTTTGATTATGGCTTCTATCCAATCCATAACTGTCCTTTCAACTGTCCGCTCCGCATTTCTTCCGACCGTCGGCATACCGAAATGCCGCACCGTCCGAGCGCGAAACGTCGGAACGAAAAAAGCAAAGACGACCGACCGCTATCGGTAATACTCGGAAAGCGTTTGTGTATCTTGCCCAAGGCGGTCTTTTGCAAATTCTACATATTTCAACAGATACTCGCACTTTATTTTAGTATTTTACCCTTTTTTGTGTGAAATGTCAAGAGAAAACGGGACTTTTTTTGTGAATTGTTCCAATAAATTTACAACTTTTTTATGCAAAAAGACAACGCCGACCTTTGTGACAACTGCACAGCCGATTTTTCTTGATAAAAGCAACTGTATTTCGACGGTTTTTCGGCGATACATTCTGTCACCCCTGCCGTCCGTACGGCATATACCGATAACAGGAACCCTATTGAAACAGAGGTACGGAAATGAAACCGATTTTTATCGGCGCCTGTACGGCGCTGATCACGCCCTTTCGCAATAACCGTATCGATTACCGCGCATTGGATGCACTGATCGAATATCAGATCGACGGCGGCATTTCGGCATTGCTTGCGGCGGGCACAACGGGCGAAAGTGCCGTTTTGAGCTATCGCGAACACCGAAATCTGTTAAAACACGTTTTGCGTCGCATCAACCGACGCGTTCCCGTTCTGGTCGGCACCGGTTCGAACGACACCGAAAAAGCCGTGCGCATGACTCGTTATGCTTGCGAATACGGTGCCGACGCGGTTTTGGCGGTGACGCCCTATTACAATAAAGCCACACAAGACGGACTTGTCGCGCATTATCACGCCATTGCCGACGCTTCGGAAAAGCCGGTCATCGTGTATCACGTCCCCTCGCGTACCGGCGTTACGATCCGTTCCGAAACCTTTCGACGTATCTGCCGTCACGAAAAGATCGGTGGAATCAAAGAAGCGTCGGGCGATTTGTCGGCAATTGCCGAAACGACGGTTCTCTGCCCCGATATACCGATCTATTGCGGCAACGACGATCTGTTGCTTCCCATGCTGTCGCTCGGTGCCCAAGGCGTCATATCGGTCATGTCGAACGTTTTTCCCGCCGTGTCGTCGCGTATTTGTTCCGCGTATTTTGCGGGAAAGATCGAAGAAGCACGTTTGCTTTATCAACGGTATTTGGCGTTTTCCCGCTTGCTTTTCCGCGAAGTCAACCCCATTCCCCTCAAAGCGGTTCTTTCTCATATGGGAATTTGCTCGAACGAATTGCGTCTACCCCTCACCCAAGCGAGTGCCGAAACCGCCCGTCGCTTGACCGACGAATACGAGCATTTGAGCGATGAATATGCGCGTTTGATTCGCAACAGCGCGCCCGACGGACGTTGACCGTCGCTCTTTCGAAAGGGCGGGAATGTCAAAAACCGAACATTTGTTCTTGACAAATGTGACGTTTTGTAGTATAATATAGGCAGAAAAACTCGCGGTCGGCACTTTTAATCACACGCACGATTTTCCGTAACGCGGCGGAAAAACGGCGGAATCGAACACGAGAAGCTTTTCTCGGCAAACAAAAGCGGTTTCGAAAAATCATGCGGCGGCAAATTTCCTCCATCGGATATGCCGCCGAAAAAGGAGTGCAAACCACTGTGATTTCTTGTTTCAAAGGCAATTTTTCGGTCACCTCGCCGCGCGGATACCGCCTGCTGAACGGCACACGCGAATACCACAAAGGCATCGATCTTATCGGGCTGGACGATACGACCGTATATGCGGTCGACGACGGCACCGTCTACACGCGTTATGAAAAGGACGGCTTCGGCTATTACGTCCGTCAGCATCTTTCCGACGGTCGCCGGATTTATTACGGGCATTTGAAAAGTTTTTCCGTATCGAATGGCGCCGTTGTTCGAAAAGGGCAAGCCCTCGGTGTCATGGGCAGTACGGGCAAAGCCTACGGTGCCCATACCCATTTGGAAATCCGACCGGCGGGATATACAAGCGAAAGCGAAGATATTTCGGTGTTTACGGGCATCCCGAATACGGTCGGCACCTATACGTATATCGAAAGTGACAGCACGTCGGAAACCGAAAAAGGCACCGATCGCACGGTGCAAAACATGATGGCGGACGGTGTGACAAGTGCGGAAAACGCGGCGCATTGGACAAAAGTGCTGGCGGGCGAGCTGCCCGCCGTTCCCGCATATCTGCGCGCGATCCTCGATCGCTATCACGAAAAAAGCAAACAAACCAAAATGTGAGGAGATGAAAAAATCGAAATGAACGAAAACGTATTCAAAACGACCGTTGCGGCGCTCACCGCCGCCGTTGCCGTCTATTTTAACGTATTGGGACTTCCGCTGCTGGCATTGATCGTCTTTATGGTTGTCGATTACCTGACCGGTATGACGGGCGCCTATATCACGGGTGAGCTGTCCAGCAAGGTCGGCTTTCGCGGAATCGTAAAAAAGCTCTGTTATATGTGTGCCGTTGCCGTCGGCGTCGGAACCGATTACATTTGTTCGACGGTCGTCGAAAACGTCGGGTTTTCGACCGATGTCTGCTTTTTCGGGTTACTGGTCACCGTATGGCTGATGCTGAACGAAATGTTGAGTATTCTCGAAAACTTGGACGAAATCGGCGTGCCCGTGCCCGATTTCATTCGAAAGTTCACCGAACATTTGAAACAGTCGGTCGAACGACGCGGCGAAAACGATGAACAAAGTCGCGACAAAAAATAATACGGCAAGCCTTTCGTTACCGTAAAAATGCCGCCCGAAGCAGTCAACGCTTCGGGCGGTTTTCTTTTTGCATTTTTGTTTTCGGAGTCAAGCCTTTTGTGCGGCACTTACGCTTTCGCACGGTTGTCCCAATCCTTCATAAACTTTTCGATACCCGCGTCGGTCAAAGGATGCTTTGCCATTTGCAAAATCACTTTGTACGGAATCGTCGCGATATGCGCGCCGGCAC
>CAYNXA010000076.1:0-8221 GCA_964401015.1 uncultured Oscillospiraceae bacterium | reverse complement strand
GTATTATCTACTTTTTAAAATTTTGGAGGACAATATGTTTTCATTCAGAGCATACTTTTTTAATCATGATGTGTATATAAACGAGAAATACAAATACGCTGCCAATGAAATACTGACAGCGTATTTGAACACGAATTTTTATGAGGAAATTGTTAGCTTCGGTATGATAAGCAGATTGAGAAGATTGCGTGACAATTTGATTCTCAACGATGATATGGATTATGAACTTCACTCTGAGTACAATGCTAATGTATATCAAGCACTTGCTATTTTTGAAAGCATACACGCATACTTAAATAAAATTCCGCCGTACAATAAAATTATCAAAACCGATTATATGAAACTGGACGATTTGATAAATAAATATGACTTATTTTTTGAAGATGGATTAAAAAATTATGATGAAGAAATCACTTGGGAAACTACTACTCAATATGGCACAGGGGAAATAAATGATTCGGGACACGGTATTTTGAGGCTGCATACTTTTTGTCCGGATTCTTTAGAAAACATTAAAAAATATGATAAGGAATGGGCAGAGCTTTTATATGAATTTCGTGATAAATTAAATGATTTTTTCAATCAATACATAGCATTTTTAGAATCATATAAAACTGTATTTGAAATTTTCAAACCGTTTATCGATGAATTTCTGCACCGAAAGGAAACATATCTCACAGCATCGGATCTTGCAAAAGCATTTGATGAATATAACAAAATGCACAGATTTAATTTCACGAAAATCCAGTGTCGGATGGATTCATTCCGATATAAATCTTTGATTGATACTTCTGGCAATTCCATCCTGTGTGAGGAAATCAATTTTGAGGATTTGCAGTCATTTTTATATTTCGATTTCTTTAACGGAATCAGAAATAACTATATTCCGAACAAATGTAAAAATTGCGGGAAATATTTTTTAATCCAAGGCGGGAAATATTTCAGTTATTGCGACAGAAAATTGAAAGAAGACCCATCCAAAACCTGTCGTGACATCGGGTCAAGACGAAGATATGATGACAAGTGCAAAAACGATCCGATCTGGCAAACCTACAATAGGGCATACAAAGCTCATTACGCACGATATATGAAAAAGAAAATGACCGTTTCCGAGTTCGAAGAATGGTCACGGTTCGCATCTGAAATAAGGTATAAAGTTATAACAGGAGAAATTTCATTTGATGATTATTATACCCGAATCCGAAAATAGCCTTTTCTTTGTTTAATGCGGCTCATATTTTGATATAGGGGATAATATTTTTTACTCCAAAGCAATTGAATTTTTCCGGAAACTATGCTATAATTAATGTATAATTCACAGAAAGGACAAACAAAAACTATGTTAATGAATGATAATCAATATTTGTCCATCATTGAAAATATAAAAAAGAAAATCAGAAATGCCCAATTCAAAGCTGCGGTTTCTGTAAATCGTGAACTTATTAGGCTTTATTACAACATCGGATTAATCATAAACGAGAATAAATCTTGGGGGAATAAGTTTATTGAGAATCTTGCAAAAGATATTAAACTTGCATTTCCGAATTCCAAGGGATACTCTGTACGAAATCTTAAATATATGGCGAAATTTGCGGAAGAATATCCTGATGCTGATTTTGTGCAACAGGTTGTTGCACAATTACCTTGGGGGCATAATGTTGTATTGCTTGATAAAATTGCAGATAATGAAAAGCGCAAATGGTATATTGAACACTGTGCTGAAAACGGTTGGTCGAGAAATGTTCTTATTCACCAGATTGAAAGCGGTCTTTATGAAAGGCAAGCTATTGCAGAAAAAATTTCAAACTTTGAAAACAGACTTCCTGCTCCGCAAAGTGAACTTGCAATTCAAACTATGAAAGATCCTTATATATTTGATTTCATTCCATTCAAAGAAAATATGGTTGAGAGGGATATTGAAAATGCACTCGTAAAAGAAATTACAGCTTTACTGCTTGAACTTGGCACAGGTTTTGCATTTTTAGGGAATCAATATCATCTTAATGTCGGCGGTGACGATTTTTATATTGATTTGCTGTTTTATAATATTAACCTTCGTTCTTATGTAGTTATAGAACTCAAAACCGGAGATTTCAAACCTGAATATGTAGGACAATTGAACTTCTATCTTTCGGCAGTCGATGGGATTCTCAAGAAAGATACGGACAATCCTTCTATAGGCTTGTTACTTTGCAAAAGCAAAAACAATTTGGTTGCGGAGTATTCTCTTAGGGATATGTCAAAGCCTATCGGTATTAGCGAATATAAAATAACCAACAATTTGCCGGAAGAATTAGAAAAACAGTTGCCATCCGTTGAGGATATTCAGAAGAGAATCGAAAAATAAATTCTTACTGATTTTGCCGAGGATTTTCAATAGCATCAAAAAAGCATCAAAAGGCACGAGGTTCAAAAGAGTGAGTGCCACAAATGGCGGAGCGGTGCGGAATTTGCAGACGGTCTTTTGAATTTGACACGACCTCCAAAACCGACGAATGCTGTCCCAAACTTTTGAAAGCTCCGTTTGAATGTAACGGTTGTCCTAAAAGAAATCGCAGCAATTGTCAATACCCTCGACGGATATACCACGCCAAAACAGCGCAGAAAGAATACGAGACGGTATTGGTTGGATCAAGAGAAGGTATACCTCTTACAAAAGAAGAATTCTACAAAACAGAAGAAATCATTTCTTCCGCAGTAAAAGCAGGACAAAACATCTACCACGCCATTCAAGCAAACGATCTTCCTGTGTCTAAAAGTACAGTATACAGGCATATTGAATGCGGGTATTATACAATTTCAAAAATCGTTCTTCCTCGTGCAGCAAAATTTAAGCCGAGAAAAGAACAAAAAGGCGAATATGTGCCTAAAGGTGTTAAGGTTGGTAGGGGTTGAAGATTTTTTGCTTTTTCCTTGAAGAAAATCCATCGACCGGTTACGTTGAAATGAATACCGTTATTGGAAGAATCGGTGGCAAGGTAATGACATTTCAGTTCGTTAATGTGGATTTTATGTTCGGTTTACTGTTGGACAACAAAACTGCCGCTGAAGCTGCAAGTAAAATTCACGGTCTAAAGGAAAAACTCTGTGCTTACGGATTTAACTTTGGAGATGCCTTTCCTGTTCTTTTAACAGACAACGGCGGAGAATTCAGCGATGTTTTTGCTTTTAAAAACGGATTGGATGATCAACCTGAAACTAAAATGTTCTTCTGTGATCCTAATGCTCCTTACCAAAAACCACACGTTGAAAACAACCATACTTTATTCAGAGGAATTGCCCAAACCGGCACTTCCTTTGACGATTGGACACAAGAAAACGTCGATCTCATTTTTTCGCTTATTAACGCTGTAAAAAGAAAACAGTTTAACGGAAAAAGTTCTTACGATATGTTTTCGTTTACATATTCCGAAAAACTTGCCGAGGCTTTGGGGATTTCTTTTGTCGCGCCTAAAGATGTTATTCAAAGCTCAAAATTGCTGAAACTCTTTTCTTAAAGTAAATTCTACATACTGTGGAATTTAGTCTGGGAAATTACCCTCTCAGGCTTTTTTGTCACGCTCTTTTTTAGTTTTTGACCTTGTTTTTGGCTTCTTTTTTCTCTCTTTATTGCTTTTCCCACATTAAATTCCGCTTATTTCTCATACTTAATTCCACCGCTTTCCTACTGTGGAATTTACTTTGGGAATTCACGTGCTCTTCAAAAATAATGCTTGAAAAGCGCTCGTTTTTATCGAATCGGAAATATACAGAAAATATTTCGAAAATATTCTAAAAATACTTGGCAAAAATTATGTGGAGTGATATCATATAGACAACGGAGGTGTCGAATTATGGCTGTAGACAAGAAAGCAAATTTTATTCGTATTGCAGAAGCGAGAACGAATAAAATCATCGAAAGCATTACACTGCCGGGTAATCTATCAAATACCTCTTACTATGAATATACGCCAGACCAAATAGAGGCTATGTTTTCGGCAATCCAAGAGGAACTGGATAACCAAAAAAAGCGGTTTGCAGATAGTGGACCCAAAAAGAAAAAATTTAGACTCTGAGGAGGGGTTATAGATGGCTGGTCAAATGTGGAGATTCCCGGATAACAACTACACAAGCGAGAATGGTCTGGACACCAGTGATATGGAAATGTTCAAAAAAGACCCTGTTTCTTCTTTAGCAAGAGAAATCTGCCAAAACTCTATCGATGCTGCTTTTGGTGAAAAACCCGTGCGCGTTGAATTCAGTTTGTTCCAAGCAGCAAGGGAGGAAGTCCCCGGTATTGATGCTCTTGCTGCACAAATTGATGCCTGCTATGAATATAAGAAGGACTCTCCTAAAGAAGAGCCTGCTCTTCGAGAACTGAAGAAGAGCATTGGGCGCAACACGATAACCTGCTTGCGCGTTAGTGATTTTAATACATCTGGCATTTTTGGTGTAAAAGTCAACAAAAGCGGTGTCCCTTTTTACGACCTCACAAAGGGTTCTGGTGTCAGTAACAAAGGTGGCAGCAGTGGCGGCTCCAAAGGTATTGGCAAATTTGCATCCTTTGTTGTCAGCACAACAAATACCGTATTTTATTCTACTAAGGCTAATGATGGTACATCCGGTTTTATCGGCATTAGCAAATTGCGTTCTGCACCGATTCCCGGGAAAGACGAAAACCTATTAACGATCGGTGTTGGCTACTATGCTGAAACCGAGAGAAACCTACCTGTTTTGTGCGAACTGCACCTTGATAAAGGTTTTGCGAGAAGTGAAAACCAGTATGGTACTGATGTCTACATTATTGGCTTTAATAATTTTAAAGGATGGCAGTATGACATCATTGCCAAGGTACTTGAGAGTTTTATGGTGGCAGTAATGCGTGGCGAACTGGAAGTAATCGTTGATGGCATCGTTGTAAATCAGAATACTGTCAGCAACATTATCTATGATGAAGCTTTTCAAAGTGGTCGCGGCAAAATTGAGTATCGTGAAATCCGTGCCCAGTATGAGTTGTTGCAGGATGATGAATCTGTCGTGGTAAAAGAACTGCCCATCGATGAGAATAACACCGTAACGGTGTATTTAAAGCAGTACGGCCAGCAGGACGAGAGCAATGCTACGAAGCATTGTGTTATGGTAAGATACCCCTATATGAAGATTACCTACATAAGCCCTGGTGCATTTTTGCCGTTTTCTGCGCTATGTGTGATCCACGATAACGAACTTAATAAAAAACTGCGTGCAATCGAAAACCCCCAACACACCGATTGGGAAATTAAGCGTTTGAATGATTTTCCCGATAAAAAGCGCGTGACTCGCATGCTGAAAAAAACGTTAGAGACCGCCGTGAACGATTTTATAAAAGAATTTCTCCGTGCGAGTTCTGGTGAAACTACCGATATCGAGGGTGCAGGAGAGTATCTCCCCTCGCAAGATGAAGCTGGCGGCGTATCCGGAAATACCATCTCTACTGTTCAAGTGTTGATTAAACCTATGAAGATAGTCAAGCCTCAGACACCCAAAATTGCCAAAGCCGGTGAAGCTGGTGAAACATACGAGTTATCTACAATTCTATTCTCCTGTATGAGCGGCTGCATCATTTGCCTCTTTATGTTTTGACCGATGAGCGCTTTTGGTGCCGGATGAACTTTGAGATGGGATATGAAGTGGCTCTTAAATATATGCCAGTAAAGAATGGTTCCTCTGTATTTAAGGATCACTGGCTGTTGACACAGGGTAAGCGCCGCGGCTTGTTTTTCGGAGTCCTTTCCCGCTGCTACTTCCGCGTTGCACTGTCAATTGACGAAACACTCGATGATCCCTATGAACTCACAAAGTTTGTTATCGAGAATCCCCTTCGCTTCAGAGAACTGACCTGGCGTTTTTTCTCCAGTGAGAAAATGATAGTTCTTGGCACTTTGAAGGCGGAAAAACGTGTAATTGCGGAGTATCCCCAACTGGAGGAGAATACTAAGCATTTTGCGGAAATTGCCAAATTGTTGTCAAAACTCGGCAGCGTAATGCTTCTCGAATGCATGACTGAAAAAGATATAGAAGAATATATCTATAAAAAGTACAAGGCAATGGCAGAGGAAGAACTTGCCAATCGTGGGCTGTTGAAGAAGCTCAAAGATACGGTTGTTGCAGCACTCCACGGGTGATTCTGCTCGTGTTGAAATTTGCACCATACAAGGAGTATGCCGGTGAAAAGTCACAACTATTATGTATTAAAAAAATGCTCAGATCCCCGTGCAATATTGAGTTGCAATAATAACGATACCGCTATGCGGAATAAGGATTGAACCTACCGTTATAAATGGGTATCTTGTATCGAACAGCGAGTGCAAACACAAATCGGCGAGTGAGCTTGCCTAAGATAAGAGATAACAGTTAATAGTGAACAGATAAAAGTTATCGCGTATTTGCGCCGCTTTTGTACTATTAGCCGTTATCTCTTATTATCGTTTATCCAAAAGGGAATTTTTTATCTGCATTGCAAACCGCAGTTTATCGAGCTGTCACCGGCAAGGTGTCAGCGGCGCTGTATCAACTCTGCCGACGGGCGGTTATCGTCGCGCGACAAACGATCCTTGTGTGCCCGAAAAGCCGCCGAAGGCGCGGTGAGAGAAAAATTCGTCGGTATGACAGGCGGTGCAAAGCGAAAGAATGTCGATATTCGCGTCGGGCAGTCCCGCACGGTGCAACAGAATACGATTCAAAGCGGCAAGGTCGGCGCGGAATTTTTTCGTGCCGTCTTTTACATAAGCGCGCGGAAAAACGCTTGCCCGTTCGGCGTCGGACAAAGGCGGACAAGCATCGTATACCGTGCGGTCGACTTCGTAGCAACAGGAACCGATACAGGGACCGATCGCCGCGACGATTTCGGCGTCGGCATGGCGCTCCGAAAGGCATTTTACCGCCTTGCCCGCAATGTTTCCGACACTGCCGCGCCAGCCCGCGTGCAGTGCGCAAGCGTCGTCGTTTTGAATGTCGTACAGAAAAATCGGAACACAGTCGGCGGTTTTGACGCCGACGACCGAAATTTCGTTTGATTCGGTCAGCAATCCGTCGCAGGACGGAAAAAGCGTCGGGTCACGAAAACAATTTCCGAGTGAAACGGTAGGGACTATGATTTCGGTTCCGTGGACTTGTTTCATCATGGCGCAATTCTTAAGCGACGCTCCCAAAAGGGCAGCGATTCGACGGCAGTTTTCTTCGACCGCTTCGGGGTCATCGCGACTTCCGTCGGGTGCTTTTCGGTCGAGCGAAACGTTCAGCGAGTCGAAAACACCCTTTCCGACGCCGCCCTTGCGCCCCGCAAAGGCGTGTGGAATCTTGAACGAATCGAATAAAGACGAAGTATAATACACGATACCGTTTTGCTCATGACGTATGGCAGACATAGGCGACTCCTTTCCGCAACAAAACATAGTAAAATGATAGGATTACTGTTATTCGCCGCGTTTCAGTGCTTTTTCGTACTGTTCCAAAAATTCCGAAGCGGCAACCGTCGCCGTTTGATTCGGCGGATATTTCAAGTTAAAGCAAGGGTTTTGTCCCATGGACAGAAGCAAGCGCCCTTGATAATAAAGAGCGAGCGCAACCGCCGTCGCTTTTTCGACGTGTTCGGGATAAAATACCAGCTTATTTTCCCGCTGTTCGATACGACGAATCGAGCAAGCAATGCCTTTTGCGCGAATCAGCGAAACTTCGCACAAAGCCGTAACTTCTTTCGGAATATCGCCGTAACGGTCGGAAAGCTCATCGAATATATCGTCTACCGCTTCGCGATCGCCCGCCGCGGCGATTTTTTTATACATTTCGATACGTGCGCCCGGTAGACGAATGTATTTTTCGGGGATATACGCATTGACCCGCAAATCGACGGTACATTCTTTTTCGGGGGCGGGCAATACTCCTTTTTCTTCCAAAACGGCGTCTTCCAACAGTCGAACGTACAAATCATACCCGACCGCTTCGATATGCCCCGATTGTTCGGCACCGAGCAAATTGCCCGCGCCGCGGATTTCCAAATCGCGCATGGCGATCTTAAAGCCCGACCCGAATTCGGTAAATTCGCGAAGTGCCTCCAAGCGTTTGGTGGCAATTTCGGTAAGTTCGGCGGAGCGTCGCCAGGTGATATACGCATATGCTTTACGGTTGGAACGACCGATTCGCCCGCGCAACTGGTGCAACTGCGAAAGCCCCAACCGTTCGGCATTTTCGATGATCATGGTAT